>DATLFF010000197.1:0-8927 GCA_035524915.1 Gemmatimonadota bacterium
AGTGGTCGACCTCTGCGCAACCATGCCCCCCGGGGTCAAGTGGCGCGGGATCCGGGAGAAGTGCGTGCTGCGGGACGCCATGCGATCGGTACTCCCGCGGGAGATCGCGCGGCGCCGCAAGCGGCCGCTCCAGGCCCCGCACGACGGCTGGATGCGGGCGCGGCTCCCCGACTTCGCCGAGGAGCTCCTCTCGACGGACGAGCTGGCCCGGAAGGGCCACTTCCGGCCGGCCGCCGTGCGGGCCCTCCTGGACGAGCACCGCGCCGACGCGGGGCACCACGGGGACCTCCTCTACGCGATCCTGTCGGTTCAGCTGTGGGACGAGATGTTCCTGCGAGGCGAGGGGCTGGACGGATTGGGGTTTCCCCGCCCGCCGAGCGTGGGATAGCGCGAGCGGGCGATCCCCCCGGGGTGGATGCGGGAACGGTCAGGCCCCGCGGAGAACCCCCGCGATCCGCCTCTTCAGCTCCTCGTGGATCTCGAGGATCGGCCGGTCGCCGTCGATCCGCTCGATCCCGTAGCCCGGGACGAGCTCCTCGAACCGCTCGCGCAGGCTGCGCTGGTAGGTCATGAACGAGTCGTACCAGTCGCGCGAGATCCCGGCGTCCATGCCGCTCTCCCAGTAGTCGAGGTTCCCCGTCTTGCCGAGGGTGCGGTCGAGGATGTTCTCGGGGGAGGTGTCCAGCAGGTAGACCGCGTCGGGGACGATCGCCATCGAGTAGAGCGCCTCGAGCCACGACTCGGCCGCGCCCCGCAGGAGATCCCGCGCCAGCAAGGTGAATACGTAGCGGTCGGCCAGGACCACGGCCCCGGCGCGGAGCGCAGGCACGATCCGGTTCTCGAGCTGGTCGTAGAAGTCGGTGGCGTAGAAGAGCGCCATCGTCCGCGGCGACAGCACGTTCCCCTGCTTGGCGCGCTCGAGCTCGGCGGCCACCAGCTTGGAGCGCTTGAGGCCCATCTGCTCGACCGCCCAGCCCTCCTGCTCCAGCCACCGGGAGAGCAGCCAGATCTGGGTCGAGCGGCCGGAGCCGTCGGGACCCTCGACGACGATCAACCGCCCCGGCAGCGCCGCCAGGTCGATGCCGGGGAGCGGATGCATGTAGGTCCGCTTGGCGCTCACCACTCGCCCTCGGCGTCGATCCGGTCCTCCTCGTAGACCATCGGCGCCACGCCGTACTCCTCGTGGACCACGTGCTCGATCCGCGACGGGAACGCGTCCAGGTCGATCGCACGGGCCACGATGTCGCGCACCTCCCGCTGCTGCTCGTGGATCGGACGGGTCGCGTCCATCCGGATGAGGCCGAACTCCTCGGTCATCTCCAGGTAGTTCTCGGTGATCCGGCCCTGGAAGACCTGAAAGCTCTCGCGCGGGTCAATGGACAGGCCCAGGTCCATCCCGGCCTCGAACCAGTTGGGCTCCGTCCGCGACTTCATGAGCCGCTCGAGCGCGACCTCCACCGGCAGGTGGAAGTAGAGGGTCAGGTCGGGGAGGAGAGCGAACCCGTACACCTCGCGCAGCCACTCCGGGTCGCAGCCGCGCGCCCGGTCGCGGGCGAAGGAGGTGAACGCGTAGCGGTCGCAGAGCACGATGTAGCCCGCCTTCAGCATCGGCAGGATCTGCCGCTCGTAGCGGTCGGCGAAGTCGGTGGCGTGGATCAGGCTGAACGTGGTGGGGGTCAGCAGGAACCGGCGCTTCCCCTTCTTCGTGGCCTCGGCCACCAGGGGGCTCGAGTTCCACTCGCTGAAGACGACCTTCCGCCCCCTCCCGCGGAGCCACTTGTGGAGGAGGTCGATCTGGGTCGACTTGCCGGAGCCGTCCACGCCCTCGACGGCGACCAGGCGTCCCGGAAGCCGGGCCTCGGCCGGAAACCGGCGCTCGGGGGTCACTCGTCCTCCTCGTCGACCGTCACGGCCAGGTCGAACGTCTCCTCGAACAGCCCGGCCTTCCGCTCCAGCGCCCAGCGCTCGAGCGCGAGGTCGCCGTCTCCGACCAGCCCCAGCCCGACCTCGTCGTCCTCGATCCGGACTTCGACCCGCTCCACCCGCTGGTGGTGCTCGCGGTCCAGCGCGTCCGCCAGGCGGAGGATCGCGGCCAGGCGGGTCACGCGGTCCTGGTCCTCCTCGTCGAGCGCCGCGAACGGCTCGTGCCGCGGGCTCGGATCGGCCTTCCGGTGGTAGCGCGCGATCTGGGCCACGAGGCCCACCTCGTGGGGCGAGAAGCCGGGGAGCTCGGAGTTGGAGATAAGATACTCGGAGTGCTTGTGATGCCGATTGTAGGAGATCCGCTGCCCCACGTCATGGAGGACGGCGGCCGCCACCAGGAGCTCGCGGTCCTCGGCCTCCAGCTCGTGGATCGGTTCCAGCGCGTCGAACAGACGCTCCGAGAGGCGCGCCACGTGGATACCGTGCTCCTCCTCGAAGCCGAACCGCCGCCCGAGCGCCACCGCGCCGGCCCGGGTGTCGCGGGCGTGCCGCTCGCCGTATCCGGCCCGCGAGCTCAGGCGTTGCACCAGGTCGAACATGACGCCCTCCTTGACCCCCACCCGGGGGACGTGGATCTCGTCGACTCCCGCCATCCGCGCCAGCCGGGCGTAGACCAGCCCCGCGGGCAGGACCACGTCGGCCCGGTCCGGGCGGAGGCCGAGCTCCTCGATCCGCTCCTCGACCGACATCTTGGAGAGCTGGGCGATCAGGTCGTCCAGGTCGTCGAGCGGCACGATCGCCACGCCGCGCTCGTCGGTCACGGCGCCGGCCAGCGCCGCCAGGTCCTCCATGTTCCCGCCGGTGGCGGCGAAGCCCTCCACCTCGACCGGCCGGTCGAACGCCAGGATCCGGAGCGCCTCCAGGTACTCGTCGAGGAGCCGTCGGAAGCGCTTCATCTTGCCCGAAGCGTTCTCCAGCTCCTCGTACAGCCGCACCGATCCGATCGAGTGGGACTCGGCGTCGATCAGCCCCTCGCCATTGGCCAGCGCCACCTCGAGGCTGCCGCCCCCCAGGTCGGCCAGGATCCACGGCTCGTCCTCGATCCCCAGCCGGTCCCGCGCCGCCCAGTACACCAGCCGGATCTCCTCGACGCCCGAGACCACCTCCAGCTTGATGCCGCACTCGTCGCGCACGCGGCGGATCAGCGCCCGGCCGTCCTCGCTCTCCCGGACCGCGCTGGTGGCCACCGCCCGGTAACGCTCGATCCCCAGCTCGTCGAGCACGTCGCGGAAGCGGGAAAGCGCCCGCACCGCTCCTTCCACCGCGTCGGGGTCCAGCCGCCCGGTCCGGTAGACGCCGTGGCCCAGCCGCACGGGCAGGCGCTCGGACACGAGCTCGGTGTACGTGGTCGGCGCGATGAACTCGGCCGCTATCAGCCGGATGGCGTTCGAGCCGACGTCGGCGACGCCCACGCGCAGCGGGAAGCCCGGGGCGGGGTCGCCGGCGGGTCGATCGGGCAGTGCCACTCGGGTACCTCCTCCCGCGCGGGGGCGGGCTCAGGATGGCCGTGGAACTTGACGTTTCCATGACCGAACGTCGAGTGATCCGTGCCTGGGAGCCGATCCCGCCGCCTTCCCGCCGTCCGGCGAATCCGCTAGCTTGATCCGGTCGCCTCCCTCATCACCAGGGCCCTCCTTGAACCCAGCCCATTCGTCCGGCACCCGTCGCCTCGCGGCGGTGTGGTTCGCCGACGTGGTCGGCTTCACCCGGCTCGCCTCGACCGACGAGGACGCCGCGCTCGACCTCGTGGCCGAATTCCACCGCGTGGCGCGGGCGGAAGTCGAGCGTCGCGGGGGTCGCATCGTGAAGCGCCTGGGGGACGGCGCGATGGCCGAGTTCGGCAGCGCCGACGCCGCCGCGCGGGCGGCGCTCGCCGTCCGGCGGGCGTCGATCCGCCGCGAGGAGGGGCGGGAACACGAGCCGGTGGTGCGGATCGGCATCCACCTGGGAGAGGTCCTCGCCACCTCGGACGGGGACCTCTATGGCGACGGGGTCAACGTCGCCTCGCGCCTGCACGGGGCGGCCGAGCCCGGCGACGTGGTCGTCAGCGAGGACGTGTGGCGGCAGCTTCGACGACGCCCCGGGTTCGAGTTCGAGGCCGCCGGGGACCAGCCGCTGCGCGGCCTGAAGGAGCCGGTCCCCGTCCATCGCCTGATCTCGGGACCGGAGGACGATGAAGGCGACTCTGCGCGGGAGGAAAGACCGGTCGATCGAGTCCCCCGTCGCCGCGGCGTCGTCGCCGCCACGGTCGCCGCGCTGGTGGTGGTGGCGGTCCTCGTGGGCCTCCTCGCCCGGAGCTTCCGCGAACCGATCGGAGCGGAGGCGGTCGAGGAATCGGCGTCCATCGCCGTCCTCCCGTTCGAGAACATGAGCGCCGACCCCGAGCAGGAGTTCTTCTCCGACGGCCTCACCGAGGAGCTCCTCAACGTGCTCGCCCAGGTGCCCGGCCTGCGCGTGTCCGCCCGCACCTCGTCGTTCGCCTTCAAGGGCACGAATGTCCCCATCGACTCCATCGGGCGGGCCCTGCGGGTTGCGCACATCGTGGAGGGTAGCGTACGCAAGGTGGACGGACGGGTGCGGATACAGGCGCAGCTCATCGACGCCGCGACCGGATACCAAATGTGGAGCCGGAGCTACGATCGGGAGCTCGTCGACGTCTTCGCCGTGCAGGAGGAGATCAGCCGGGCCATCGCCGACCAGCTCCGCGTCAACATCGCCGGGGGCACACTCCTGGCGAAGCAGGAGACGGCGGACCCCGAGGCGCACGCGCTGGTGCTCCGGGGCAGGGCGGTCGCCCGGCAGGGCACGCCCGAGTCATATGTCGAGGCGGTGCGCCTCTACCGGCAGGCGATCGAGCGCGATCCCGCCTACGCCCGCGCGCACGCGCTGCTGGCGGGCCGATTGACGTGGCAGGCGTACTTCCGCTACATCCCCAGAGAGGGATACGAGGAGGCCCGCGCCGCCGCCGACCGGGCCCTGGCCCTGGACCCGGAGTTGGCGGACGCGCACACGGTCCGGGGCGTCGTCGCGGACCTGCACGAGTGGGACTTCGCCCGGGCCGAGGAGCACTTCCAGCGCAGCCTGAACCTCAGGCCGGGGGACCCGGTGGCGCACGGCTCCCGCGCATGGCTGCTCATGCGGTTGGGGAGGCAAGAGGAGGCGATCCAAGCGGCGCTCCGGGCCGCCGAGCTGGACCCGCTGTCGTTCGCCGAGCACAATGGGGTCGGGATCATGTATTTCTACGCGGGGCAGACCCGGCGGGCCGCGGAGGCGTTCGAAGCCGCGCTCGCCCTCGCCCCCGACTCCCCCCACGTCCTGTCCAACCTCGCGGTGGCCTACTCGTGGCTGGGCCGCCACGCCGACGCCATCCGGACGGTGGAGCGGGCGCGGGCGCTGGCTCCCGACGCCCACGTGACCCAGTCCAGCGTAGGTCGCGTGTACGCCCGGGCCGGCCGCAGGGCGGAGGCCGAGCGGGCGCTCGCCGAGCTGCTGGCCCAGCCCGAGGTCTCCCCGTACCGGGTGGCCACCGTCTATGCAGCCCTGGGGGACCGGGAGAGCACCCTTGCCATGCTGGAGAAGGCCGTGGATGAGCGCGACGACCACGCCTCGTGGCTGGCCGTCACTCCTGATTTCGACAATCTGCGCGACGATCCGCGCTTCGAGCGGCTGCTCCGGAGGGGTGGGTTGCGGTGACGGCGGCCGGCGCGGCGCGGGTCGGGCTCGAGGGGTGCGCCCGCTGAGTGATCTGGCGGAGCCTGCCAGAGTCGAGGTCGCCTCTTAACTTCCGAGCCTCATGACGATCTCCGCCCACGACGTCCGTCACATCGCCCGGCTCGCCCGGCTCGAGCTCTCCGACGAGGAGGTCGAGCGCTTCCGCGGCGAGCTGTCGAAGATCCTCGAGTACGTCGCCCAGCTCGACCGGGTCGAAGCGGACTCCGCCGCCGAGCCCGAGGAACCCGACCAGCCGCTCCGGCCCGATGTCCCGGCGCGCTGGCCCGACGTGACGCCGCTCCACGCCGAGGCGCCCGACTTCGAAGACGGGTTCTACCGGGTCCCGCGCGTGGTCGAGTGACGTTCGGTCCCGGCCTCACGGCGAGCTCGCTGGCGGCGGACGTCCGCGCCGGGGAGACGACCGCCGAGGACGCGGTCAACCACGCGCTGGCGTGGATCCGCGCCGCCGAGGGGAAGGGCCTCCACGCCTTCCTCTCGCTCCGCGAGGAGGCCGCGCTCGAGGAGGCCGCCGAGGTGGACCGGCGCTCGGCGGCGGGGGAGCCGCTCCCGCTGGCCGGCGTGCCGGTGGCGGTCAAGGACAACATCGCCGTGGCCGGCGGGAGGACGACGTGCGGCTCGCGGCTCCTCGAGCCCTGGACCGCCCCCTACGACGCCACCGCTATCGCGCGTCTCCGCCGGGCCGGGGCGGTGGTGGTGGGGAAGACCAACCTCGACGAGTTCGCGATGGGCTCCTCGACCGAGAACTCGGCCTTCGGCCCGACCCGGAACCCGCACGACCTGGACCGTGTGCCCGGCGGCTCCTCGGGCGGCTCGGTGGCGGCCGTGGCCGCCGGCTGCGTGCCCCTGGCGCTCGGCAGCGAGACTGGCGGCTCGGTGCGCCAGCCGGCCGCGTTCTGCGGCGTGGTGGGGGTCAAGCCCAGCTACGGCCGGGTCTCCCGCTACGGGCTGGTCGCCTTCGGCTCTTCGCTCGACCAGATCGGACCCGTGGCCCACACGGTGGAGGACGCCGCCCGGCTGTTCGAGGTGATCGCCGGCTCGGACCCGCGCGACGCGACCTCGGCGCCCGAGGCGGTCGAGGCCTGCGCCGAGGGGCTCGACGAGTGGGACCCCGCCGGGGCGCGGATCGGCTGGCCGGCGGAGTACTTCGGCGAAGGGCTGGATCCCGCCATCCGCTCCGCCTGCGAGGCCGCCCGCGCGGCGCTCGAGGCCGCCGGGTCCGAGGTGGTGGAGGTCTCTCTGCCGCACGCCCCGTACGGGATCGCCGTCTACTACGTGGTGGCGATCGCCGAGGCGTCGTCCAACCTGGCCCGCTACGACGGCGTCCGCTACGGCCACCGCGCGCCCGGCGCGGCCGACCTCCAGGAGATGTACCTGAAGACGCGGGCCGCGTTCGGCGCCGAGCTCAAGCGCCGGATCATGCTCGGTACCTACGTGCTCTCGGCCGGCTACTACGAGGCCTTCTACGGCAAGGGCACGGCCGTCCGGGCGCGGATCGCGGGCGACTTCGACGCCGCCTGGGAGGGCGTGGACGCGATCCTCGCGCCGACCACGCCGACACCGGCCTTCCGGCTCGGCGAGAAGGCCGACGATCCGCTGGCGATGTATCTGAACGACATCTACACGGTGAGCGCCAACCTGGCCGGGATCCCGGCGATCTCGCTCCCCTGGGGGGAGACGCCCGCCGAGGCGGACCCGCCGGCGATGCCGATCGGGATCCAGGTGATGGGGCCGCGGCTCTCCGAGCGGCGGCTCTTCGGCCTGGCGCGCTTCCTCGAGCGGGCCGCGCCGCCGGCGCCGCGGGCGGGGCTCCTGGCCGCCGACGGAGGCGCTGGTGGCTGAGGGGCGCGACCACGGAGCGTCCGGCGCGCTCGATCGCTGGGAGACGGTGATCGGGCTCGAGGTCCACGCCCAGCTCAAGACCGACAGCAAGATCTTCTGCGGCTGCGCCACCACCTACGGTGCGGCGCCCAACACCCAGGTGTGTCCGGTCTGCCTCGGCTACCCCGGCACGCTGCCGGTCCTGAACGCCCGCGCGGTCGAGCTGGCCGCCGCGGCCGCGCTGGCGCTCGGCTGCACCGTCCACGAGCGCTCGATCTTCGCCCGCAAGCACTACTTCTATCCCGACCTCCCGAAGGGCTACCAGATCTCCCAGTTCGACCGCCCGCTGGCGACCGGCGGCCGGCTCGACGTGCCGCTGCCGGACGGCTCCACGAAGACGGTGGGGATCACCCGGCTCCACCTCGAGGAGGACGCCGGCAAGTCGACCCACGGGGAGGCCGGCACGCGGGTCGACTTCAATCGCTGCGGCATCCCGCTGATCGAGATCGTGTCCGAGCCCGACCTCCGCTCGCCGGCCGAGGCGCATGCCTACCTGACCGCGCTTAAGCGGACTCTCGAGTACCTGGAGGTGTCCGACTGCAACATGGAGGAGGGCTCGCTCCGCTGCGACGCCAACGTGTCGCTCCGCCGCCCCGGCGAGACGCGGCTCGGCACCAAGACCGAGGTCAAGAACGTGAACTCGTTCCGCTACGTCGAGGACGCGCTGGCGTTCGAGGCCGAGCGGCAGGCCGAGCTCCTGGAGGCGGGCGAGGCGGTCGTCCACGAGACCCGGCTCTGGGACTCGGTGAAGGGCGAGGCCCGGCCGATGCGGTCGAAGGAGGAGTCGCACGACTACCGCTACTTCCCGGAGCCGGACCTGGAGCCGCTGGACGTCTCCGCCGAGGCCCGGGAGGCGATCCGGGCGGCGCTCCCCGAGCTGGCCGCGGCGCGGGCGGTGCGGTTCGTGTCCGACTACGGGCTCCCCGCCTACGACGCCGGCGTCCTGACCGCCGAGCGGCCGATGGCGGACTACTTCGAGGCGGTGGCGGAGCGGCTCGGCGACCCCAAGGAGGCGTCCAACTGGGTCATGGGGGACGTCCTCCGGCTGGCGAACGAACGGGGGGAGCGGGTCGCGCTCGAGCCCGTCCCCCGGCCGGTGCCGCCGGCGGAGCTGGCGGCGCTCCTCGAGCTCAAGGCCGCCGGCACGATCTCGGTGACCGCCGCCCCGGAGGTCCTGGCCGAGATGGCGGAGAGCGGCCGCGCACCGGCCGAGATTGTCGAGGAGAAGGGCCTCACCCAGGTCTCCGACGAGGCCGCGCTGGCGGCGGAAGTCGACGCCGTGATCGCGGCCCACCCCGACGAGGCGGCCGCCTACCGCGGCGGCAAGGAGGGGC
>DATLFF010000198.1:0-2879 GCA_035524915.1 Gemmatimonadota bacterium
ACAACCCCGGCGGCCAGGACCTCCTCTGGAGCCTCCTCGCCGACGAGCCCTGGCGGCCGTTCGTCCATCTCGCCCTGGACGGCGAGGACGTGAACGCCCCGGCCGAGACTCTCCGCGTGCGCGCCGCGACCCTCGCCCAGAACGGCACTCCCCTCGAGAACGTGGCGGTGAAGTTCACCGGCCTGACCGGAGGCAAGAAGGCGACGAAGGCCGCGGAGCACGGCGGCCGCTCCCTCTTCACTCTTCCGCGCACCGCCATCCGCAAGACCAGCGACGGCCGCTTCCGCCGCTTGACGGTCCAGGTCACCTGGAAGGGCGGCAAGACCGAGGAGCGCAGCTTCCTGATCCCGCCGTGAGCGGGTACGCCTCGGTCTTCCGATGGGCCGGCCGTAGGGGAAGAAGCCCGAGCTCAGCGCCGCGCGTCGAAGGTCTCGACGTGGGGATAGTCGAGAATCCTGCCGTCCGCGGTGAGCAGGGTCAGGTGCTCCAGGCGCGCCGTCGCGGCCAGGACTCGGTCGGCGGGGTCCTTGTGGAACCCCGGCGGCAGGGCGTAGGCCTCCGCGGCAATCGCGTGGGAGATCTCGACCGTCTTGCAGCCCAGAGACCCGAGCGTCGCCGTCACCCAGGAGATCAGGGGGTCGGTCAGCTCGACGGCCCCGATCCCGATCAGGCGCGCGATCTCGAGCGTCGAGACGGTGGAGACGTAGAGCGATACCTGGGGATCGGTCAGGAGCCGCGTGGTCTCCGGCCCGAGCTCGTCCGGCCGCTCCTGCGACCAGATCCAGACGTGCGTGTCGAGCAGCAGGCTCACCGCAGCATCTCCCAGTCCTCCTCGCTGCCCGCGTGGACGAGGTCGACTCCGTCCTGGACGAGCATCCGGCCCCGATGGACGCCGAGGCGCCGCTCCGCGGCGCCCTCTCCGAGCGGCTCGACCCGAGCCATCGGGCGCCCGCGGCGGGTGATGAGGACCGCTTCGCCGGTGCGCTGGGCCTCGCGCAGGACGGCGATGCACTTGGTCTTGAACTCGGAGACGACCATGGTCTTCATGACTACATTCTGACCTGGTCGGACGACCTGGTCAAGTCATCCGGTTCCCGGGCCGCTCGACTCGCCCGGTAGATCTAACTGGGTCCCTGCGGTCTGTTGTCGAGCGTTTTCCACACCGCTAACTTCAGCGTTCAAGAGCCCGAATCTTCGGCCCTCTTCGGACGGGGGTTCGAGAGGGGCCGCCAACCGTCTCTGGAGGGACCCATGGACGAGGCCGAGGTCCGGCAAAAGATTAGAGAGATCATCTCCAACGTCACCAACATCCCCCCCGAGGAGATCACGGACGGCGGGCGCTTCCGCGAGGAGCTGGACCTCGACTCGCTGTCGCTGCTCGAGATCGGCGTCGACGTGGACTACGCATTCCGCCTCGGCCTGCCGGAGGAGGAGCTGCAGCGGATCGGCAGCCTGGACGAGGCGGTGGCCCTGGTGGTGGAGCGGAGCCGGCGGGCCGCCGGCGAGCGGGAGGGGCGCTCGGAGGTGGCCTAGGAGGGGTGTGGCGCCATGGAGCGGCGGGTGGTCATCACGGGTCTGGGGGTCGTCACCCCCGTCGGGGTCGGCCGCGGTCCGTTCTGGGAGGCGATCCTGGCCGGCCGCCACGGCTTCGCGCCGGTGCGCTCCTTCGACACCTCGGCGCTGCCGGTGCACCTGGGGGCGGAGGTGGGGGAGGAGTTCCGGCCGGAGGACCACGTCCGGACGCTCGACCCGGGCGATGTCGGGCGGGCCTCGCAGCTCGCGATCGCGGCCGCCCGGCTGGCGCTGGCGGACGCGGGGATCGGAGCGGCCGTTTCGCGTCACGCGGTCCCCCGCCCGCCCCGGCCGACGCAGAGGTCGGCCGCTTCAATCGGTGGAGGAGGCGCGGGGACGATCGCCGATGGGCCGGCGGCGGACCGTTGCGGGGTCGCGATGGGGACGACCTCGGGCGAGCCGCTCGAGGTCGAGCGCTTCGACGACCTGGTGGTGGAGGAGCGGCTCGACCGGCTGGGGCCGGAGTTCATCCGCCGCTACCCCTGCCACGTGATCGCGGGCCACGTCGCGGCGGAGCTCGGCTTCGCCGGGCCGAACGCGATGATCCCCACCGCCTGCGCGGCCGGCAACTACGCCATCGCCCACGCCCACGACCTGCTCTGCCTGGGCCGGGCGGACCTGATGCTCGCCGGCGGCGCCGACGCCTTCTCCCGGATCACCTACCACGGCTTCGCCCGGCTGGGGGCGATCGCGCCGGACCTCTGCCGGCCGTTCGACCGCGACCGCCGGGGGATGATCCCGGGCGAGGGGGCGGCGGTCCTGGTGCTCGAGCCGCGGGCGGCGGCGCTCGCCCGCGGCGCCCGGATCTACGCCGAGGTCGCGGGCTACGGCCTCTCCTGCGACGCCCACCACATGACCGCGGCCCACCCGGAGGGGCGCGGCGCCGCCCGGGCGATGGAACGGGCCCTGGCCGACGCGGGGGTGGCGCCAGAGGAGGTCTCCTACGTCAGCGCCCACGGCACCGGGACGCCGACCAACGACCGCCTGGAGGTGCTCGCCTTCCGCCGGGTGTTCGGCGCCGCCGCCCCGCGGGTGCCGATCTCGTCGATCAAGTCGATGCTCGGCCACACCATGGGCGCGGCCTCGGCGATCGAGGCCGCGGCCTGCGCGCTCGCCGTCGCGACGGACCGCATCCCGCCGACCGCCCACTTCGCGGCGCCGGACCCCGAGCCCGAGGGCGCCGCCGGGCTCGACTTCGTGCCCAACGAGGCGCGCGACCACCCGGTGGCGGTGGCGATGAACAACGCCTACGCCTTCGGCGGCAACAACGCCTCGGTCATCCTGCGGAAGCACGCCGCATGAGGAGC
>DATLFF010000199.1:0-7284 GCA_035524915.1 Gemmatimonadota bacterium
CTCAGCGGGCACCTGGAGCCCGGCTCGATCCGGAAATGGCTCCACGGCTTCAACGCCCACCTCGCCGACCGGCGTCCGATCGACCTTCTGCGGGACGGAAACCTCTCCGACGTGATCGCGGCCGTGGAGGCGCTGAAGAGCGGCTCGTACGCGTGAGCCCGGCCGCCGCGGTGGCGTGGCGGGCCTTTCCCTGGGACCCCGCGGCGCGGCCCGGTGCCCGGTGGTCGCCGACGTACGTTCCCCCCGTTCAGGGTCAGGGCCGGTTTGACCTGCCAGGAACTCCGGGCGGCGTCCTCTACCTGGCCGAGTCGCCGGACCACGCGGCGGGGGAGCGGATCCAGGCGTTTCGCGGCCAGCGGCTGGAGGCCGCCGAGCTCACGGTCGAGGGGAAGTCGCTGGCGGTCGTCCCGTTCGATCTTCCGGAAGCCCTCCGCTCGGATCTCGTCGACCTCTGTGACCCGGCGACCCTCGCCCGGCTGGACCTGGGTCCCGACCGGATCGCGGCCCGCGACCGGGGCGTGACCCATGGGATCGCGGCCCGGCTGCACGCCGAGGGCGCGCCCGGCTTCCGATGGTGGTCCGCGTTCTTCGGCGAGTGGCACTCGATCATCGTCTTCCGCGACCGGATGGAGGATCCGCTCGAGCCGGGTGAGCCCGAGGCGCTCGCGCTCGACCATCCGGCGGTGGTGGAGGCCGCCCGGGCGCTCGGCGTGGGCCTCTGACCGCGCAGGGCGGGAATCCGGCGCGGCCTTCGGGGTATAATGGACAGGGCCGACCACCTGTTCCCGGAGGAACCCATGACCCGGATCCGCCGCGCGCCGCTCCCGGCCGTCCTCGCGCTCGCCGCGCTGGCCGCCACCTGCAACAACGAGCCTGCCTCACCGGACTCCGACCCCGACCGTCCGCCCGCCGCGGGCGCGCCGGTCGTCCGGAACGGCGTCGAGTACCGGGCGGACCTCGCCGTCATGGAGTCGTTTCCCGTCCAGCTGGCCGGAAGGGTGACGATCACCAACGCCACGGGCGCGGCGGTCCAGCTGACCTTCCCGGACGGCTGCGTGGCGCTCCTGCGGGCCTACCGCAGCGACGCGCGCGTATGGGACCAGTCGAGCGGGATCGCCTGCACGATGGCGCTCGTCCAGGTCTCGCTGGCCCCCGGCGAGTCGCGCACCGTCCAGGCGCCCAACGTGAGCGCGTACGAGATCCTGGGGGACGAGCTCCCCGATGGCGACTACGAGATCCGGGTATACCTGCGGCCGGACGGAGGAGAGGTGGAGATATCCGCCGGGACCACGCAGCTGGCCATCCCGCGCGATTAGAGCGCGGCTCGTGAGCGGGGCCCGCGCCGGTTGGACGAATCCTCCGCCGGCTCTCGCGCGTAGGAAACACCATGCAGCGGACACGGCCCCCGGACCCCACGATACGACTGAAGATCTCCGGTGCGCGCGACGTGGAGGGGGACCTCGCCGCCAAGGGCGAGCTCGAGTTCCGCATCGCCGACGCCTCTGAGGCGGCGATCCATTTCGACTACCGCGAGGACAGCAGGCTGGTTCTCGGTATCCGCTCGGCCGTCGGATTCCAGATCGGCTCGAGCACCGAGCTCACGCTCTCCGGCGGCGTCCAGCACGACCTCGAGGCCGACGAGTGGAAGGGCAGCGTGAAGGCCGAGATCGAGTTCGGCCGCGACGTCGACGTGGTGATCGAGCAGGCGTTCCAGCCCCGGGGGCACACCACTTCGGTGGCCCTGACGATCGCGTTCTGATCGGCGCGACGTAAACCGGAGTGGCCCGGCGGCGGTTTGGTCGCCGGTAGCGGTTTTTTCCCCTCCCATTCCGGAGTCGTTTGTGATCCCGATCCCAGCCCTCGCCCGCGCGCTCGGCGTGGCCGCCCTGGCCGCGCCGCTTCTGGCCGGAGCGTGTCCGTTCCGACAGGGTGCCCTCGAGGCGCCCGCTCCCACCGACACCCGCGAGGTCCTCGTGCGGGTGGGCGAGTCGCAGGAGGCGTTCGACGGCGACGTCCGCGTCCATCTGGTGTCGCTGGAGCGGGGGCCGAAGGAGGCCAGGATCGTCCTGCGGCTCGATGCCGGTGGCCAGGTCCAGCAGTCCGAGTTCGACATGGCGTGGAACGCGACCGCGTCGGAAGTGGTGCGGCTGGAGCCGTGGGCGGCGCGGCTCAGCGGCTATCCGGGAGTGGACTCGGCCCGGGTCGCCGTCTGGCGGGAGAGCCCGTAGGACTCGGTCACGACTCTACTTCCGGCCGCACCTCCAACACGCCCGGAGGCGAGTCCCGCGACGAGGCCGATGATCAGCCCGGCGGCCACGTCCCCCGCCCAGTGGTAGGGGGTCCACACGCAGGCCACCGTCATGCCCGCGGCGAGTAGCGTCAGGGTGCGCCCGGCGCGCGGCCGGACGCGGGCGAGGGAGAGCGAGACGGCCCAGGCGGCCGCGACGTGGGCGCTGGGGAACGCGCCGCCGACGATGCCCCCCCACGATTGGACCCACGCGACGAGCGCGCCGAACACCGGCCCCGCTGCCGGGGCCACGTCGGGGAGGGCGTGGATCGGCGCCCGAGCGGGAAAGAAGGGGAATAGCGCGAACGCGCCGAGGAAGCCGAGGGTGGCGGCGGTCAGAACCGGCGGCCAGGCGGGTCCGAAGCGCTCCCCGGGCCGGCGACCCACCGACCGCGCCGCCAGCAGGCCTCCCGCCACGATCGGGTAGTAGGCGAAGTAGAGCGCCCAGAGGAGCTCGGCCGCCGGCATCGGGAGCGGGAACGCCTCCGGCGTCGTCGCGGCGCCGAAGAGCGCCCGGTCCCACGCCCACAGGGTCGACTCGAACGCCCACGGCTCGCCGTAGAGCGCCCCGGCGAAGCGCGGCGCGCCCCAGAAGAACTGCGGCACGACCGCGATCGGGTAGATGTTCCGGACGAGATCGACCGCGCTCCCGCGGGCGCGCGAGAGCGCCACCACTCCCGCCACCAGCACCGCCCGCGCGCCCAGCATCCACTCCCACGCCGGGAGCTCCGGCGCGCCCACGACGATCACCGCGGCGGAGAGCGCCGAGTAGGCGACGATCGCCCAGTCGACTGGCCTCACTCGAACCGCGGCGTGTAGTCGTCGAGCGTCGAGTAGGGGTCGGGCCAGGGGAGCGCCCAGCCGAGCCGCCAGGCGGCGTTGCGCGTCCAGTAGGGGTCCCACAGGTGGGCCCGCGCCATGGCGCAGAGATCCGCCCGGCCGGCGGCCAGGATCGTGTCCACGTCCATGTAGGAGGAGATGTTGCCGACCGCCATCGTGTGGATCCCGACCTCCTGGCGGATCCGGTCGGCGAAGGGGGTCTGGAACTGCCGGCCGTAGACCGGCTTCTGGTGGGGCACGGTCTGGCCGGCCGAGACGTCGACCAGATCGACGTCGTGCCCGGCCAGCATCCGGGCGACCTCGACCGAGTCGTCGATCGAGATCCCGTCCGGGACCCAGTCGGCGGCGCTGATCCGCACCGACAGAGGCTTCTCCGCCGGCCACACCGCGCGGACGGCGTCCAGCGCCTCGAGCGGGAAGCGCATGCGGTTCTCCAGCGAGCCGCCGTACTCGTCGTCCCGCAGGTTGGTGGCGGGCGAGATGAACGAGGCCAGCAGATAGCCGTGGGCCATGTGGACCTCGAGCAGGTCGAAGCCGGCGTCGTCGGCCATCCGGGCCGCGCGGGCGAAGTCGTCGACCACGGCGTCCATGTCGTCCCGCGTCATGGGGCGGGGGACGGGACTGTGCGGGAACCAGGGGAGCGGCGAGGGGGCCACGATGTCCCAGCCGCCCTCCTCCAGCGGCTCGTTGTCGCCCTCCCAGGAGAGCCGGGTCGACGCCTTCCGCCCGGCGTGGCCGAGCTGGATCCCGATCTTCGCGTACGAGTGCTCGTGCACGAAATCGACGATCCGCCGCCACGCGTCGACATGCCGGGGGAGGTAGAGCCCGGCGCACCCCGGTGAGATCCGGGCCTCGCGCGACACGTCGGTCATCTCGGCGATCACGAGCCCGGCGCCGCCCACCGCGCGGCTCCCCAGGTGGACGAAGTGCCAATCGTTGGGGAGCCCGTCCTCGGCCGAGTACTGGCACATGGCGGAGACGACCACCCGGTTCTGGAGGAGCAGCCCGCCCAGGCGGAACGGTGTGAAGAGCGGAGGGGGCGGAGGATCGAGCGGCACCTCGACGCCGCTCTGTCCGGCCGCCCGCTCGGCGAACCATCGGTCCACGCGCGAGGTGAACGCGGGGTCGCGGGCCTTCAGGTCCTCGTGCGTGATTCGGAGCGAGCGCGTGAGCAGGTTGAAGGCGAACTGGAGAGGCTCCTGGTTCCAGTACCGCTCGGTTCCCTCGAACCACTGGAGCGACGCCCGGGCGGCCCGCTGGAGGCTCTCCACGTCGGGCCGGCGCTCGGCCTCGTAGGCGGCGAGCGCGGACTCCACGTCCCCGGCCGCGTCGATGGCGCGGGAGAGCGAGATGGCGTCCTCCATCGCCATCCGGGTGCCGGAGCCGACCGAGAAGTGGGCCGTGTGGGCGGCGTCGCCGATCAGCACGGTGCGCCCCCGCCGCCACGCGCCGCAGGTCAGCGTGGGGAAGGAGCGCCAGACCGAGCGGTTGGCGACCAGCCGGTGGCCGTCCAGCTCGTCGGCGAAGAGGTCCTCGCAGAAGGCCAGGGTGTCGGCCTCCGGAGCGTCCTCCAGGCCGGTCTTCGCGAGCGTCTCCGCGGTCGTCTCGACGATGAATGTGGAGGCGTCGTATGAGTATCTGTAAGCATGTACGCGCCAGAGTCCATGGTCGTCCCACTTGAAGTAGAACTTGAATGACGGAAAGGGGGCCGTGGTGCCCAGCCAGACGAACCGGTTCGGGTGCAGCTCCACGACCGGATCGAAGTCCGCCGGCCAGGCCCCCCGGACCGCGCTGTTCACTCCGTCTGCCCCCACCAGCAGGTCGGCTTCGGCGGCCAGGGCGGCGGGATCGTCCACCTCCACGCCGTACCGCAGCTCCACTTCCAGGTCTTGGGCGCGGTCGGAGAGGATCTCCAGCAGCTCGCGGCGCTCGAGTCCGGCGAAGCCGTGGCCGGTCGAGGTCAGGACCTCGCCCTTGTAGTGGACGTCGATGTCGTCCCAGTGGTGGAAAGACTGGGAGATGGCGGCGCTCGACTCGGGGTCGGCGGCGGCCAGGGTGTCGAGCGTGGCGTCGGAGAACACGACCCCGAAGCCGTAGGTGGCGTCGGGCGGGTTCCGCTCCAGGACGACGACCTCGCGGGATGGATCGGTGCGCTTCAGGAGGATCCCGAGGTAGAGCCCCGCCGGGCCGCCGCCGACGGCGACCACCTTCACGGGGCCTCCATCTCCGTCCGGGCCTCGATCAGGTGGCGGGCCACGAGAAGGTGCTGGACTTCGGTCGTACCCTCGTAGATTCGGAGCGCGCGGACCGAGCGGTAGAGCCGGTCGACGGGGTGCTCCGCCAGCACCCCGCGGCCGCCCAGGATCTGGACCGCGTCGTCCACGATCCGCTGGGCCGCCTCGGTGGCGTAGGCTTTGGCCATCGAGGACTCGACCGGGATTCGATCGGCGCCCCCATCCTTCGCCCACGCGGCGCGGTAGGTGAGGAGCCGGGCCGCGGTCAGCCGCGTGGCCATCCGGGCGAGCTTCTCCTGGACGAGCTGGAAGTCGGCGAGAGGCCGGCCGAACTGGCGGCGGGTGGTGGCGTGGGCGAGCGCCTCCTCCAGCGCGCGGGCGGCCATGCCGCAGGCCGCCGCCGCGACGGTGGGGCGGAGCCGCTCGAGGGTGGCGAGTCCCAGCTTGAAGCCCTCGCCGGGGCCGGCCAGGAGCGCGTCGGCGCCCACGCGGCAGCCGTGGAAGCGGATCTCGCCCAGCGGGTGGGGCGAGGAGAGGACCTGGGGGCCGGCGTACTCGAGCCCGTCCGCGTCGGCCGGCACCACGAGGCAGGCGATCCCCTTCGATCCCTTCCCGGGTTCGGTCTGGGCGAAAGTCGTGTAGAAGTCGGCGATCCCGGCGTTGGAGATGAAGCTCTTGACGCCGTCCAGCACCCAGCCGTCGCCGTCGGGGCGAGCGATGGTCGTCATCGAGGCGACGTCGGAGCCGGCCTCGGGCTCGGTCATGGCGAAGGCGCCCATGGCGCGGCCGGCGAGCGCGTCGGCGACCCAGCGTTCGCGCTGGGCGTCGGTGCCGGAGAGGACGATCGGGGTCGCGCCGAGCGCCTGGAGCGCGTACACGGCGTCGGCCAGCGGCGAGGCGGCGGCGAGGGCTTCGCGGGCGAGGCAGATCGCGCGGTGGTCGGGTATGGAGATCGGGTCCAGCCAGCCGGCGTCGCCCAGTAGATCCAGGATCTCGCGGGCCTGCGCGCGGCACTCGTCGTCGGAGGCGGGTTCGGCGTAGGAGCCGATCGTGTCCCGGGCGAAGGCGGAGACCCGCTCGGCGAACGCGAGGTGGCGTTCGTCGAGGAACGCGCGGACCGTCCCGACGTCGATCAACTGAACCGCGGCGGACGCTTCTCGCGCCACGCCTCGTAGGCCTCGCGGAAGTCGGGGTGGGCCATGAGGCCGGCCTGGACGCGGGCCTCGTTCTCGAGCGCGTCCTCGAGCGACAGGGTCCACTCGTCCTCGATCGCCCGCTTGGTGGCCGCGATGGCGGCGGTGGGACCCTTGGCGAAGAGCCGGGCGAAGCCGCACGCCTCGCTCAGGACCTGCTTTTCGGAGACGACCCGGTTGTAGAGCCCGATCCGGTGCGCCTCGTCCGCCTCGACGAACTCGCCGGTCACGAGCAGCTCGGTGGCCTTGCCGAGCCCCACGATCCGGGGGAGCAGCCACGCGGCCCCCATGTCGGCGCCCGAGAGCCCCACCTTGGTGAAGAGGAAGGCGATCCGGGCGGTCTCCGACGCGATCCGGACGTCGCACGCGATGGCGATCACGGCGCCGGCCCCGGTCGTGGTTCCGTTGAGCGCCGCGATCACCGGCACCGGGCAGCGGCGGATCGCCAGGATCAGGTCGCAGGTCAGCCGGGTGAACTCGTAGAGGCCGTCCGCGTCCCGCTCGAAGAGCCGGCCGATGATCTCCTCCACGTCCCCACCGGAGCAGAACGCGCGGCCCGCGCCGGTGATCACGACCGCCTGGAGGCCGGGCTCGTCCGCGAGCGCCCGGAAGGCGTCGCGGAGCTCCTCGTAGACCTCGAAGGTGAGCGCGTTCAGCCGCTCGGGACGGTCGAGCGTGATCGTGACGACGTCGCAGTCGTCCTTCTCCATGCGGAACGTGGTGGGCTGGA
>DATLFF010000200.1:0-6628 GCA_035524915.1 Gemmatimonadota bacterium
CGCTCGATCGCGCGCCCGCCCGCCGACGGGGCTTCGGCGAGACCCTGCGCCGCGACGCCTGGTGGGTGCAGCCGCTCGTCGTCCTCCTGGTGCTCGGCTCCTTCGTCGTCTACGCGACGTGGGCGGCGTTCCAGGGCGAGCATTACGCGTGGGGCCCCTACCTCTCCCCGTTCTACTCGCCGGAGCTCTTCGGCGCTTCGCACCACTCGTGGTTCGGCCCCAAGCCCGGCGCGTACCCGGCCTGGCTCCCGTGGTCCCCGGCGTTCCTGATCCTGTGGGCGCCCGGCGGGTTCCGGGTGACGTGCTACTACTACCGGGGGGCCTACTACAAGGGGTTCTGGGCCGATCCGCCGGCCTGCGCGGTGGGGGAGCCCCGCTCCTCGTACCGCGGTGAGCGGTCGTTCCCGCTGATCCTGCAGAACGCCCACCGGTGGTTCCTCTACCTCGCGATCCCGTTCCTCTTCTTCCTCTCCTACGACGTGTGGAAGGCGCTGCGGTGGGAGGATCCGGCGACGGGTCTGACCACGTTCGGAGTAGGAGTGGGGACCCTCGTCCTGGCGCTCAACGTGGTCCTCCTCGGCGGCTACACGCTGGGGTGCCACTCGCTGCGGCACCTGATCGGCGGATACGTGGACCGCCTGGCGCGCCGCCCCGCGCGCTTTGCCGCCTATCGCTGCGTCTCCTGCCTCAACCGCGGACACATGACGTGGGCGTGGTTGTCGCTGGTCTGGGTCGCCTTCAGCGACCTCTACGTCCGGATGGTCTCGATGGGCGTGTGGACCGACGTCCGCATCCTGTAGCGGCGGGCGGGCCGTGACCGGCTACGAGCGCCACGCCCACGACGTCCTGGTGATCGGCGCCGGAGGGGCGGGCCTGCGGGCGGCGATCGCGGCCTCGGCCGAGGGCGCGAAGGTCGGAGTGGTCTGCAAGTCGCTCCTGGGGAAGGCCCACACGGTCATGGCCGAGGGCGGGGTCGCCGCCGCGCTCGCGCACGTGGACGAGCGGGACGGCTGGCCGGTCCACTTCGCCGACACGATGCGGGGCGGCCAGTACCTCAACGACTGGCGGATGGCCGAGCTCCACGCCCGCGAGGCGCCCGAGCGGGTGCGCGAGCTCGAGGCCTGGGGCGCGCTCTTCGACCGCACCGCCGACGGCCGGATCCTCCAGCGGAACTTCGGCGGGCACGCCTATCCGCGCCTCGCCCACGTCGGCGACCGGACCGGCCTCGAGATGATCCGGACGCTGCAGGACCACGGGATCCACCGCGGGATCGAATTCCACATGGAGACGACGGTGACGCGCCTGCTGATCGCCGACGGCCGGGTGGTCGGCGCGTTCGGCTACGACCGCGAGCGGGGGCGGTTCCGGGTGTTCGGGGCCGGGGCCGTGGTCCTGGCGACCGGCGGGATCGGGCGCGCCTACTCGATCACGTCGAACTCGTGGGAGTACACGGGGGACGGCCACGCGCTGGCCTATCGGGCGGGGGCGGAGCTGATCGACATGGAGTTCCTCCAGTTCCACCCGACCGGAATGGTGTGGCCGCCGTCGGTCCGCGGGATCCTCGTCACGGAGGGAGTCCGGGGGGAGGGCGGCGTGCTGAAGAACTCGGAGGGCCGGCGCTTCATGTTCGACGAGATCCCGCCGCTGTACCGGGATCAGACGGCCGACTCGCCCGAGGAGGGATGGCGCTACGTCCAGGGCGACAAGAGCGCCCGCCGGCCGCCCGAGCTGCTGACGCGAGACCACGTCGCCCGGGCCATCGTGCGCGAGGTGCGTGAGGGGCGCGGGAGCCCGCACGGCGGCGTCTACCTGGACATCGCCTGGATCCGGGAGAAGCGCTCCGACGCGGCCGAGCACATCCGGCGCAAGCTCCCCAGCATGTATCACCAGTTCAAGGAGCTGGCCGACCTCGACATCACCGAAGAGCCGATGGAGGTGGGGCCCACGACCCACTACATGATGGGCGGAGTGCGGGTCGACTCCGAATCCCAGATGTCGACCGTGCCCGGACTCTTCGCGGCGGGCGAGGTGGCGGCCGGCCTGCACGGCGCCAACCGCCTGGGAGGCAACTCCCTCTCCGACCTGCTCGTCTTCGGCAAACGCGCCGGCGATCACGCGGCGGCGTTCGCGCGGGAGGCCGGCCGGGCACCGGCGGACGCCGCCCAAGTGGGGGTGGCGGCCGAGGAGGCGCTGGCTCCGTTCGAGCGGGAGGCCGGGGAGGGCCCGTACCGGATCCAGAGCGATCTCCAGGAGATGATGCAGGCGAAGGTGGGGATCGTGCGGAACGCCGCCGACATGGAGGCGGCGCTCGAGGCCCTCGCCGACCTGCGCGACCGCGCGGCGCGCGCCGGGGTCACCGGGCACCGCGAGTACAACCCCGGCTGGCACACGGCGCTCGATCTCCCCAACTTACTCATGGTGTCCGAGGCGGTGGCGCGGGCGGCGCTGGAGCGTGAGGAGAGCCGGGGCGCCCACTTCCGCGAGGATCGGCCGGAGAAGGATCCGTCGCTGGCCGGTGTGCGTCTGGTCGTCCGCAAGGGAGAGGGCGGGCGCATGGAGCTCGGCCGCGAGACCCTGCCGGAGATCCCGGAGAACCTGCGGACGATCATCGAGGAGAACGCCTGATGGCGACGGCGACGTTCCGGGTCTGGCGCGGCGAGCGGGGCGACGGCGAGTTCCGCGAGTACCGGACCGAGGTGACAGAGGGGATGGTGGTCCTCGACGCCCTCCACGACATCCAGGCCGAGCAGGCGAACGACCTGGCGCTCCGCTGGAACTGCAAGGCCGGCAAGTGCGGCTCCTGCTCGACCGAGGTCAACGGGATGCCCCGCCTCGCCTGCATGACGCGCCTCTCCGACCTGCCGCTCGACCAGCCCGTGACGGTCGAGCCGATGAAGGCGTTCCCGCACCTCAAGGATCTCGTCGCGGACGTCTCGTGGAACTACGAGGTGAAGAAGCGGATCCGGCCGTTCCGCCCGCGTCCCCCCGACCATCCCGACGGCACTTGGCGGATGGACCAGGCGGACGTGGACCGGGTGCAGGAATTCCGCAAATGCATCGAGTGCTTCCTGTGCCAGGACGTGTGCCACGTCCTGCGCGACCATGCGAAGCACGCGGTCTTCGCCGGGCCGCGCCACTATGTCCACGTCGCCGCGCTCGAGATGCATCCGCTGGACGTCGAAGAGCGGGTCGACGAGCTGAAGGAGGCGCACGGGATCGGCTTCTGCAACATCACGAAGTGCTGCACGAAGGTGTGTCCCGAGTCGATCGCGATCACGGACAACGCGATCATCCCGCTCAAGGAGCGCGTGGTCGATCGCCACTACGACCCGCTGCTGCGTGTGGTGCGCGCGATTCGCGGCCGGAAGGAGCCAGGGTGACCGAGTTCAAGTCGATCTCGCCCGAGTCGATCCCCCATGCGCTGGACAAGGTCGAGCGGTACCGGCTGTTGAACGAGCCGGCCGAGGCGGAGTCGATCTGCCGCGACGTCCTGCGCGTGGAGCCGGAGAACCAGAAGGCGCTGATCGGGCTCCTGCTGACCCTCACCGACCAGTTCGCCGAGCGGCCCGCGATCAACGACGCGCGCGAGATCCTCGGGCGCCTGGAGGGGGAATACGAGCGGGCGTACTACGAGGGCATCGTCCTCGAGCGGCAGGGGAAGGCGCTCCTCCGCGGCGGGCCCGGCGGCACCGCGACCCTGGCCACCGGGTGGCTGCAGGAGGCGATGCTCGCCTACGAGCGAGCCGAGGCGCTCCGACCGGCCGGCAACGACGATTCGATCCTCCGCTGGAACGCCTGCGCCCGGATCCTCCGGGACCACCACCTGGGTCCCCGCCCCGAGGACTCGATCGAGCCGCTCCTCGAGTAGGGCGGGACCGCTCCCTCCGCTGCCCGCCGTCCGAGGCACCGCTCGGTGATCTGACGTATCACCGGGACGCGGGGCTGCCTCATACGGGGTGGACATCGAACCCAGGAGGGACACCCCATGCGCACATCGAGGAACTTCGCCCTCGCCACGGCCACGCTCCTGTTGGCCTGCGCGGGATCGGCCTGCTCCGGGTCGGGCCCCATGGACCTCGCCTCAGCGGCCGCGGACTCGCCCGGCACGGTCGACACGCGGGACGGAAGCCGGGGAACCGGCGGCGACGACAACTCGGGTCCGGGCAACGGCGGGGAGGACAATTCCGGTCGCGGCACCGGCGGCGACGACAACTCGGGTCCGGGTAGCGGAGGCCGCGACGACGATCGGCCCGACGACGACGAGATCCACGGCTTCGTCGGCAGCGTGGACCTGGCCGGCCGGACGTTCACGACGACAGGCGGTCTGCGCGTCCGGGTCGCCACCGACGACCTCATCGAGGCGGACGGGGACATCCGCACGCTGAGCGGCGTGGCGGACGCGGTCGGCCGGGGCGTGGAGGTCCGGGTGGAAGCCGACGGTACGCCGGGGCCCGACGAGTTCGTGGCCTCCAGCGTGAAGTTCGAGGTGGACGACTAGCCGGGAGTGGCCGGGAATCCGTGGCGGTGGACGGGGCCTACTCGCCGTCCACCCGCCGCGCCGGGTTCGCCTCCAGGAACGCGATCACCGCGTCCACGTCGTCCAGCGTGGCGACCAGCGACGCCATGTGGCCGTCGCCGGCCAGGTTCCGCAGCAGCGGATCGACCGGCAGGGTCTCCCGCCAGTAGATGGAGTCCAGCAGCACCATCGGGCTGATCGTGCCCTCGGATCCGTAGTAGTTCTGGGTGGCGTCCATGAAGATCTCCTGGACCGTGCCCGCGCGGCCGGGCGCGAAGACGATCCCGCGGGTCGCGATCGTGACGAGCCCCGCTTCCCGCACGGAGTTGGCGAAATACTTGGCGATGTGGGTGGCGAACTGGTTGGACGGCTCGTGGCCGTAGTACCAGGTAGGGACGGCGAGGCTCTCGCCGCCCCGGCCGTCGGCGGGCGAACGCGGATCGAGCGAGAGCGCCTCGAGCGCGCGGTAGCCGAAGGCCAGGTAGCGCTCGGGGTCCTCGTCGAACGTGGGGGAGGGAGCCAGGATCTCGAGCGCGCGGTCGAGCGCGTCGTCGGGGAGCGGAGCGAGCCACGCGCCCAGGTTCCCCGCTTCCATAGCACCGGGACCGCCGCCGGTGACCACCCGCCATCCCTTCCGCGCCAGCGCGCGCCCCAGTCGCGCCACGTCGGCGTAGACGGCGGCCGAGCGGGGGAGCGCGTGCCCGCCCATGATCGCGACCACGTCCGCCGGACCGGCGCGCAGGAACTCGCGCATGGCGTCCTCGACGGCGTGGTCGTGGAGCCGCTGGGCCAGGGTCTGGAGCACTCCGGCCTGCTCCTCCCCCCGCCGCTGCGCGCGGAACCAGCGGTAGATCCGGCCGTCGCGCGTGTCCTCGAACAGGCTCCCGGGCCGCTCCACGTCGAGGCCCTCCATGAGCTCGGGCAGCGTGTAGAGCCGGTCGCGGTACACCTCGAACGGAAGGGCGAGCAGACCGGCGAGAAGCGGGAACACGACGCCGCCGGTCTCGATCACGTGCTGGAGCGCCGGGCCCTCCATCGCGCAGCCGAGGAAGACCGCGCAGTGGGCGTCCACCGAGAGCAGGAAGTCGGTCTCGCCGCGGAGGTCGAGGCCCTTGGCCACGACGTGGCGGAGCGAGCCGACGGTCTCCCGGTGGCGCTTCAGCTCCTCGACGGACTCGACTGCGACGTACATGGGGAGCCGAACCTAGCGGCCGTGCTCGAGCCCTGGCGAGAGCCTGGGCAGCCGGCCTCCCGCCGGCCCCCAGGCGGTTCACCGTCCCCGATAGCAGCCCCCTCCCTTCCCAAATCCGGTTGCATGTGTTATAGTGTTATAGTTAACTATATCACTTGGCCGAAGTGAGCGCGCCTCGAACCGTGCCCCACCTCTCGGAAGGGCGAGCCGGAACAGGGATGGAAGGTGAATGGAACGACGCCCAGCCGATCTACCGTCAGCTCCGGGACATGGCCGTCGCGCTGATCCTCGACGGCGTGGTGGAGGAAGGCGATCCGCTTCCGTCCGTGCGCAAAGTCGCGGCCGAGTTCCGGGTCAATCCGCTCACGGTCCTGAAGGCCTATCAACAACTGGTCGACGAGCAGCTCGTCGAGTCGAAACGAGGTCGCGGCATGTTCGTTCTACCGGGCGCGCGAGAGCGACTGATGGAGGGCGAGCGCGAGCGGTTCCTCTCGGAAGAGTGGCCGCGGATTCACGAGACGATCCAGCGACTCGGCCTGACCTCGGAGGATCTGCTGGACCCCGACTCCGATCCCGGATCGTCGTCGGAAGGTCCCGGGGAGGGGAGTTGAAGCCATGGCGTGCATAGAAGCGCGCGGCCTGCGGAAGGCCTATGGCCGGACCGTCGCGCTCGACGGCGTCGATCTGCGTGTCGAGGAAGGGCGCATCCTGGGTCTCGTCGGGCCCAACGGCGCCGGCAAGACGACCGCGCTCAAAGCGATCCTCGGCCTCACTCCGTACCAGGGAGACCTGAAAGTGCTAGGACTCGATCCCTGGACCGAGCGCGACCGGCTCATGCGCGATGCCTCCTTCATCGCCGACGTCGCCGTGCTGCCGCGCTGGATGCGGGTCTCGCAGGCGCTCGACTACGTCGCCGGCGT
>DATLFF010000201.1:0-9888 GCA_035524915.1 Gemmatimonadota bacterium
GCGGTGAGCGAGGAGGCCATGATCGAGCTCTTCTACGGGGCGGCGAACTGGCACCTGCCGATCCCCGGCCGGCTCGACCTGTTCCTGTCGGGCGGGGTGGGCGCGGTGCAGTACGACCGCGAGGACGGGGGCGGCCAGACCGACCTGCTGGTGAACTTCGGCGCCGGCGCATCGCTCCCCGTCGGGCCGGTGCGGATCCGGGTCGACGTGAAGGACCACGTGGACCTGTGCCGGGCCGACGACGACTTCGAGTTTCCCGACGGCCCCTGCTTCGACGACGAGACGCTCCAGAACATCGAGATCTCGGCCGGACTCGTGATCGGCACGTGACCGAACCCGGTCCGGCGAGCGGTTCATCCAACGAGGAGGCGAGCGAAATGAGGCCCGTCCGCTGGACCCTGGTCGCGATCACGATCCCCGTTCTGCTCTGGTCCGCCGCGCCGGCCGCCGCCCAGCGGCCGTCGGAGGGGTGGGTGCGGGTGGCGGTGAACCCCTACGCCGGCATCCTGTTCATCGACGACGACGAGCTCCGGGACGGGGCCGGAGTGGAGGTCGACCCCGGGCCGCTCCTGGGCGGTCGGATCGGGGTAGCGATCGGCGAGGACTGGCGGTTCGAGGGCGCCTACGGCTGGGCGTCGGGGAAGGTCGAGCAGTCGGAGTTCGTGGACTTCCCCCTGTTCGAGTTCGAGGACTCGATGGACCTGTCGATCCACCTGTTCTACGGCGCGGTGGACTACCTGATCCCCTCCGGCGCGGCCCCCACCCGGCTGTTATTGAGCGCCGGCGCGGGCTTCATGATGATCGACCCCGAGGAGGGGGAGTCCGACTCCGACTTCATGGCGACGCTCGGCGCGGGCTTCACCCATCCGGTCAACGACTGGATCACCTTCCGCGGCGAGGCCCGCGACCACATCGTCTTCTGCGCCGCCCAGGCGGCCGGCGAGTTCGCGCTCTGCTTCGAGGACGAGCCGCTGCACAACTTCGAGGTGTCGGGCGGTCTGGAGTTCTGGGTGTTCTGATGCCGGAGCCCCGCACCCTGCCCGAGCTCTTCTTCCAGGCCGTCGAGCGTCACGACCACCCCCGCTTCGTCCAGTACAAGGCGGGTGGCGCGTACGAGGCGATCCCGGCCCGCGAGTTCCGCCAGGAGGTGGAGTTCGGCGCGTTCGGCCTGATGGCGTGGGGGGTCGAGCCCGGCGACCGGGTGGGCCTCCTGTCCGAGAACCGGCCCGGCTGGGGCTTCGCCGACCTGTCCACTCTCTGCGCGGGCGCGTGGACGGTGCCGATCTACCCTTCCCTGGGCGCCGACGAAGTCGGCTACATCCTCGAGGACAGCGGGGCGACGGCCTGCTTCGTCTCGACGGCGGAGCAGCTGGCCAAGGTGGAGTCGGTGCGGGGCCGGCTTCCGGCGCTCAGGTGCGTGATCGTGCTGGATCCGATGGAGCGGGACGACGCGGAGACCTGCACCGCGCACGCGCTGGTGGACCGCGGCCGGGCGGAGCGGGAA
This sequence comes from Gemmatimonadota bacterium, assembly GCA_035524915.1. Taxonomy (GTDB): domain Bacteria; phylum Gemmatimonadota; class Gemmatimonadetes; order JACCXV01; family JAHWKZ01; genus DATLFF01. The sequence goes on from DATLFF010000201.1 coordinate 1,505, forward strand.
CGGGCCCCAGGCGCGCTCGAGGAGCGGCTCGCCGCCATCGCGCCGGAGGACACGGCCTCGATCCTCTACACCTCCGGCACGACCGGCCGCCCCAAGGGCGTGATGCTCTCCCACCGAAACTTCGTCACGAACGTGATCGACTCGCTCCACGCGCTGAAGATCGAGTCGACCGACACCCACCTGTCGTTCCTGCCGCTGTCCCACTCGTTCGAGCGGACGGCGGGATGGTACATCATGCTCCACGCCGGCGTGTCGATCGCCTACGCCGAGTCGATGGACACGATCCCGCAGAACCTGCTGGAGGTGCGCCCCACGGTCACCACGTCCGCCCCGCGCCTCTACGAGAAGCTGTACGCGGCGGTCCTGCAGAAGGCGAGCGAGGCGGGCGGGCTCAAGAAGCGGATCGTCTTCTGGGCGCGCCGAATCGCCATCGAGTACGCCGAGGCGGAGGTGGGCGGCCCCGGCGCCGGCGCGGCGCTGAAGCTGAAGCATCGAATCGCCGACCGGCTCGTCTTCTCCAAGCTTCGCGAGCGCACCGGCGGCCGCCTCCGGTTCTGGGTCTCCGGGTCGGCGCCGCTGGCGCCCGTGATCATCAAGTTCTTCTACGCGGCGGGACTCCCCATTCTCGAGGGATACGGCCTCACCGAGACGAGCCCGGTGGTCTCCGTCAACACGTTCGAACACATGAAGTTCGGTTCCGTCGGCCGGCCGATCCGGAACGTGGAGGTGAAGATCGAACCCGATCCCGAGCGGCCCGGGGGCGACGGCGAGATCCTGGTCCGCGGGCCGAACGTCATGCAGGGCTATTACAAGATGCCGGAGAAAACCGCCGAGGTGATCACCGCCGACGGCTGGTTCCGCACCGGCGACATCGGCCACATCGACGAGGACGGGTTCATCGCGATCACCGACCGCAAGAAGGACCTGATCAAGACGTCGGGGGGCAAGTACGTGGCCCCGCAGCCGCTCGAGAACGCGCTCAAGGAGTCCAGGTTCGTGAGCCAGGTGGTGGTGGTCGGGAACCGCCGGAAATACGCCTCCGTCCTGATCGTCCCCAACTTCGACAACCTGGAGGCGTGGGCCCGCGAGCACGGGCTCGGCGGGCCCGGTCGTGAGGAGCTGCTCCAACGGCCGGAGGTGCGGGAGGTCTACGAGGAGGCGCTCGAGCAGGTGAACGCGGGTCTCCCCTCCTACGCCACGCTCAAGACCTTCGCCCTCCTTCCCGAGGAGTTCACGCTGGAGAAGGGCGAGGTCACGCCGACGCTCAAGGTCAAGCGCTCGGTGGTCGAAGAGAAATACGCCGACGTGATCGACACCCTGTACGAAGGGGAGTCCGTCCCCAGCGCGTAAACCCGCCGCGGCCCGCGGCGCTTTGCCCTTCTGAGAGCCGTCCCGTCCCCGTCCCGGATCGGGGACGCCCTGACCTCCACCGGAGACGCCGTGGCGCTCATCTGGATCAGCTTGATGGTCATGTTTGACCATGTTTGATGATGAACCGAGGGTGCGATTCGGCCGCGGCACGCCCCGTGCTTTACAGAAGACCGGCCAACGGCGTCCAAGATCGCAGGCAATACATGCGGACGAAGGGAGCACTCATCCATGCGGCGAACGAACGTGAGAGCGAAGGAAGTGCAGACGACCCTTACGGACAGCGAGCTCGTACAGCTCTTCCTGGGCGGGGAACCCCGGCGGTTCCAGCAACTGGTCGAGCGGTACCAGTCCCGCATGGTGAACTTCATCCACCGCTCGATCGGCGACCGCGACCGGGCCGAGGACCTCGCGCAGGAGGTCTTCATCCGGGTGTACCGCCACATCCGGCGGTTCGACCAGTCGAAGAAATTCTCCACCTGGATCTACACGATCGCCTCGAACCTGGCGAAGAACGAGCTGCGGAACCGGTCCCGGAACCCGCTGGTCCTGTTCCAGTCGCTCACCTCGAACTGGGATGACGATCATCGTCCGCTGCAGTTCGAAGACTCGTCGATGCGGCCGGACGACCTCTACCGCAAGCGCCACCTTCAGCAGATGGTGGAGCGCGCCGCGGAGGAGCTCCCCCCGCACCACCGCGAGGTGTTCATCCTGCGCGAGGTGGACGGCAAGAGCTACGAGGAGATCGCCGAGATCACGGGGACCCAGCTGGGCACCGTGAAGTCGAGGCTGAACCGCGCGCGCAACCGTTTCGCCCAGATCATCGAGCCGTGGCTGGAGTAGCGTCCCGGGTGCTACGCTGATATCCACTCCGCTCGGCTCATGAGAGAGGGCCGGCCCTACCTCTGGGGTCGGCCCTCGTGTTTTTCGGGTGGAACATCTTCCCCTGGGGACGGTACCATTCTCTGACGCCGCGCCACGAGGAGCGCGGACGCAATTTCGCTCCACCCGATCCGTCCGAGCGCCCATGATGCCCGACTCCCGGTTTCTGCCTCCCTGTCCAGAGTTCCTGGCCGATTTCACCGATTTTCTAGACGGCACCCTGCCGCCCGCGCGCCGGGCCAAGGTGCACGTCCACCTGGACTGCTGTGAGCCGTGCCTGCGCCACCTCTCTGCCTACCGGCGCGGGGTTGGCGTCCTGCACGACTCCCAGATCGAATCCGACCCGCGGTCGTTCTGGCGCCGGCTGGAGCGGCGGATGTGGGTCCAGGGCCACCTGGGAGGCGGGGACCGCTCGCCGGCCGCTCGTCCGGCGGCCGACCGCTGGACCCAGCCCGCCTGGGCCGTGGCGGCCGCGGCGCTCTTCGCGGTCATCGTCTTCGTCGCCGGGCTCTGGAGCACCCAGCATTGGCCGGCGGGCGTGCCGGAGCGGACCGCCGACCGGGCGGTCGTGGTGGCCGGACCGGTGATGGCCGCGGCCCGCGGGATTCAATCCGCGACCGAGCCCGAGGACGTGGATCTGGACGTCGCCGTGCCCGAGGCCGGGGCCCCCGCGCTTCCGCGGCCCGCGGTCCAGCCGCTTCCGCGGCCCGACCGGGGGATCGTCCTCGCGCGCGCGACCGCCGACGAGACCGCTCCGGTCTACGTCGAGGCCGAGGCGGAGGTCACCGAGCGGTGGGTCGAGCGGCAGTTCCGGCGGCTGGAGGAAGAGGTCGAGCGGGGCAGAAGCCCGGCTCCATCGCCGCCCGCCTGGGCGAACGGTTGGGCGGACCCCCTCGAGGTGCGGCCGACGGGGCTCCAGCCGCGGATTCGCACGGCCGGCTTCGCGCCCCAGGCCGGCGTCCAGGTCTGGCCCGTCGAGGCCGCCGTCACGATCCCGTAGCGCTCGCGCTTCGGTGCGGCTCCGTTGACTCGATCGGGGGCGCTCCCTAGAATTGGATTTGCCCCGTCTCGACGCGCCAGCCCCCGAGGGAATGCCCAGGATCCAGGCCCACGTCTTTCTTTCCGAGCCGTCCGAAGGGACGCTCGTCTCGCCCGCCATCCTGATCGCGGGGGACGAGCCGTACCTCGTGGATAAGGCGCTCGCCCTCGTTCTGGGGCGGGTCCTCTCCGCCCCCGGCGCCGACCAGTTCGACCTGGAGAAGCGGGACGCGTCCGAGATCTCGGCGGCCGATCTCGACTCGCTGACCTCGACGCTCCCCTTCGTCAACGACCGCCGGGTCGTGGTCCTGAAGAACGTCCCCTCGATCGGCGCCGAGGCGCGCGACCGGCTCAAAGCGATCCTCGAGTCCGAGCCCGTGGGACTCTGCCTGATCGGCACCGGGGGCTCCACCATGCGCGGCAACCTCTACGACGTCTGGGAGAAGCACGGCGCGCGGATCGTGTGCGAGCTTCCCCGGAAGTCCCCCCGCTCCAAGCAGGTCGACTTCGATTTCGCGCGCTGGCTCGTCCAGCGGGCGCGGGAGGACTTCGGGAAGACGCTCGACAAGGACGCGGCGGCGGCGCTGGCCGAAGTGGCGGCGGAGCTCCAGCCGCTCTACGCCGAGCTGGAGAAGGTGGCGATGTACGTGGGGGACGCGGAGCGGATCCGGCGCGAGGACGTGGCCGAGATCTGCTCGGGCGGCGCCGTCGGAACGGTGTGGGAGTGGTGCGACGCGGTGGGCGCCGGCGACGCCCGGCGTTCGCTGGGGCTCCTGGCGGACCTCCTGGCCGCGGGCGAGAGCGCTTACCGCCTGGTGCCGCTCCTGGCGACCCACTTCGCCCGGCTGGGGGTGGCGGTGGAGGCGGGCGGGCGCGAGTCCGCCATCACCTCGGCGCTCCCCGGCCGCTCGTGGCCGGCCATGGTGCGGAGCCTGGCGTCCCAGGCGCGCGGCCGTGACCCGGCCTCGGTGGCGCGGGCGCTCGATCTGCTCGCGGAGGCGGACCTCATGCTCAAATCGACCGGACACGCGGAGGACTTCGTGTTGCAGAGACACCTGGTGGAGATTCTGGATGCGGCCTGACGGACGATCGAAGACGAAGGCGGCCGGCGTCGCGGCGCTGGCGGTCCTCCTCCTGTGGGGGACGCCGGTGGCGGCCCAGGACCCGGCCGCGCTGCTGGCCTCCGGCCGGGCCGCCTACGAGGCCGGCGACTTCGAGCGCGCGCGCCGCGAGCTGTGGTCGTATCTCGATGCGACGGCTTCCCTCAGCGGAGCGTCGCGCCTCCCGCAGGCCGAGGCCCTCTACTACATCGCCCTCATGGAGCCGGACGCGGCGGTCGCCGCGCAGAACTACCAGACGATCGTCGAGGAGTACGCCGCGGCGTCCGTGGCCGACCTCGCCGCGTTCCGACTCGCGCAGTACGACCTGGTGACCGGGCGCTACGACGAGTCCCGCGCCCGGTTCGACGACCTCCGCCGCGGTTACCCCTTCAGCCGCATCCAGCCCGAGCTCCCGCTGTGGATCGGGCGGGCGCACCTGGCCGGCGGGGCCGTCGGGACCGCGATCGAGTCGTTCACCGACGGGCTGACCCGCGTGAAGTCGATGGACATGCCGGTGGAGATCCCGGCCTCCGCGCGCGAGGCGCTGGCGGCGGAGTACGCGTGGTGGCTGGCGAGCGCGTACGCCGAGTCCGGCGATGCCGGAACCGCGAACCAGTACTACACGATGCTCGTCCTGGACTATCCGGGCTCGCCGCAGGCCGTGGAAGCGCGGCGGGCGATGGGAGGGGAGCCCGGTCCCGCGCTGGCGGACGCCGCGGTCTCCCGCCCGCCCGTGCTCGACCTGCCCGTCCCCGGCTCCGGCGACAGGGCCGGCGACGGGGTCGAGCCGGTGGCCATGGAGGAGGAGTCCGCCTTCGAGGACGCTCCGGCCGCGCGGGAGACGCCGGATCGGGAGCCGCCCCCGGCCCGCGTGGAGGAGCCGCCGGTCCGGGAGGCGCCCCCCGCCGTGGTGGAGCGGCCGCCGGTCCGCGAGGATCCCCCCGTCGTGGCGGAGCGGCCGCCGGTCCGCGAGGCGCCGGCCGTGGTGGTGGACGATCCGGCCAAGTTCCCGTCCCCCTCCGGCAGCCAGCGCGTCTGGATCCAGGTCGGCGCCTTCTCGAGCGCCACCAACGCCGCCGACCTCTCGCGGCGTCTCAAGGCGGACGGGTTCGAAACCCGGGTCCAGGTGGCCATCGTGGACGGGCAGGGCTTCTACCGGGTCCAGGTGGGACCCTACCAGCAGCCGGCCGACCGCGCCCGCGTCCAGGCGACGCGAGAGCGCCTGAGCGCGCTCGGCTACATCCCGCGCGAGGTCGTGGACGAGGAGTGACCCCCTCCGGAGGAGCGGGGCCGGAGGTCCGCCACGTCGAGGTCGACGCCGGCGACGTGGCGCTCCACTGCGCCGTGGCCGGAGATCCGGCCCGCGGCCTGGTCGTCTTTCTGCACGGATTCCCCGAGATCGGATACGCCTGGCGGCGGCTGCTGGCCGACCTCGGCGCCGACCACCTCGTGGCGGCCCCGGACCAGCGGGGTTACGGGCTCTCCGACAAGCCGGCCGACGTGGAGACCTACCGGATCGACCGCCTGGTGGCGGACGTCGCCGCGGTGGCCGACCATTTCGGCAAGGAGCGCTTCGCGCTGGTCGGGCACGACTGGGGCGGGGTCGTGGCCTGGGCGTTCGCCGCGGCCCGTCCGGAGCGGCTGGAGAAGCTGGTCGTCGTGAACGCGCCGCACCCCGCGCTCTTCGCCCGCCGGCTGGCGGCGGACCCGGCCCAGCAGAAGGCGAGCGCCTACATGGAGCTGCTGCGCTCGCCGGAGGCCGAGAAGGTCCTGGCCGCCGACGGTTTCGCGCTCCTCGACGGGCCGATCCTCCAGCGGGGCGTGGCGGAGGGATGGCTCACCGAGACGGACCGGGCCGCCTACCGCGAGGCCTGGTCGCGGCCCGGGGCGCTCACGGGAATGGTCAACTGGTATCGCGCCGCGGGGCTTTCCGCGGCGGGCCGGGAGCCACCGGCCGTCGAGGTCCCCACGCTCGTGATCTGGGGCACCGGCGACCGCTACCTCCTGCCCGGCAACGCGGACGACATCGAGGCCGCGATCCCCGCCGCCCGGGTCCGCCGGGTGGACGACGCGGACCACTGGGTGGTCCACCAGCGCCCGGCGCTCGTCGGCGGCTGGATCCGGGAGTTCCTGGCGGCGTAGATCGCGGTCGGCGCCGTTCGCGGAGCGCCCTTCGAGCCGGATTCAGCGGGCGCGGACCCTCCGATCCACGGGCGGGGGCGGCAGCCCCATCTCCTCCAGCCGCTCCAGGAATCGGGGATCGTCCCGGAAGGTGCCGAGGAACGGCCACGTGCGCAGCCACGGCACCCACGGGTGGGCCGGCTCGAATGCGAGCCAGCGCGCGGCCTCGTCCGGCTCCTCCAGGGCGGCGTGGACGAGCACCAGCGAGATGGCGTCGAGCGGATTCGGAGCGGCTTCCAGCTCGGCCGTGACCGCGCGCGCGTCGGAATCTCGCCCGGCCAGCGCATAGCTCGCGCCCAGGGTCGCCGGCCGGATCGGGCTCGGAGTGGCGCTCTCGAGCACCCGGATCGCCTCCTCGTATCGCCCCTGGCCGGTGAGGGCCATCCCCAGCGAGGCATGCGCCCATGGGAAATCGGGATCGACCTCGAGCGCCCTCTCCGCTGCCGCCTCGGCACCTTCGAAGTCACCGCCGAACGAGTGGATGTCCGCGAGCCACGCCGAGTAGAGCGGGGTCAGCGGGTCGATCTGGACCGCCCGCCGCATCTCCTCCAGCGCCTCGTCCTGGCGGTCGAAGAGGTTGAGGTACCACGAATAATGGGCGTGCGTGCCGGGAAGGTTCGGGTTGAGCTCGAGGGCCCGGCGGAACGCCGCCTCGGCTCCCCCCCAGTCCCGCTCGAGGTAGAGCTTCCGCTCGGCCACGGCCGCGTGGGCCTCGGCGAAGTCGGGATCGAGCTCGAGCGCCCGCCCGTACGCGGCCCGGGCCCGCTCGAAGGCGTCGGGCGGAGGGTCCGGGGTGTGGCTCGCGAGCAGGCTGTAGCCGCGGGCCAGCCCGGCGTACGGGAGCGGGTTGCCGGGGTCCTTCTCGACCGCCTCGTGGAGGAAGGTCAGCCCCCGCTCTATGCCTGACGGAGTCATCTGGTTCAGGTGGAAGTTCCCGCGCAGGTACGCCTCGTAGGCCGCGGGCTCGACCGGTCGGCTCGCGGCGAGGCGGGCGGCCTCCGCGGGCGTCAGGGCGATCTCGATCTCGCGGGCGATCGCGCTCGCGATCTCGCTCTGGAGGCGGAGGACGTCGGCCAGCTCGCTCTCGTAGCTCTCGGCCCACAGATGCGTGTCGGTCCCGGCGTGGATCAGCTGTGCGGTGATCCGGACGCGGTCGCCGTCGCGCACCACGGAGCCCTCGACGATGCCGGTCACCCCGAGCTCCTCGGCGATCTCGGGGAGCGAGCGGTCGGCCCGCTTGAAGCGCATCGACGAGGTCCGCGAGATGACCCGCAGATCCCCCACCTTCGAGAGCTCGGTGATCAGCGCTTCGGTCATGCCGTCGGCGAAGTACTCCTGCTCGGGGTCGCCGGTCAGATTGTCGAGGGGCAGGACGGCCAGCGAGCGGATCTCGCTGGCCAGGACCGGCTCGGGACCCGCGGCGCGGAACAGGGCGTACCCGGCCACGACCAGGACGAGCACCGCCGCCACCGCCGCGACCCTTCGGTCGCCCGCCCGCCGGCGAAGCCGCTCCCACGAGCCGGGGGCGAACCCGTCGAGCTCCCCGGGGAGCGCGGTGACCCGGAACAGCTGCCATGGCCGGTCCACGCCCTTGAGCTCGTGCGGCCCCATGTCCACGAACTCGAACCCCGAGCCCGCCTCGGCGTCCCGCACGGCGCTGGTCACGACCACCTCGCCGGGTCCCGCCCGCCCGGCCACCCGGGCGCCCACGTGGACGGCGATCCCGCCGGCCGAGCCGTCCGGCGCCCGCTCGACCTGCCCCATGTGGACGCCGCAGCGGATCTCGAGATCCAGGTCGCGCACGCGCCCCACGAT
>DATLFF010000202.1:0-4402 GCA_035524915.1 Gemmatimonadota bacterium
TGGTCGGCGGGATGGTCTCCTCGACGATCCTCACCCTGGTCGTGATCCCCGCCATCTACTCGCTGTGGCAGGAGTGGGCCGTCCGGCACACGGCGGAGGCCGCGGAGCCGGCCCTCGCGGGACCGGTGCCGCTACCGGGGAAGGAGGCGTAGCGTGAAGCGAGTCGAGGCGATCGTCAGGAAGGAGCGCGTGGCGTCGGTCGTGGAAGCGCTCCGTCAGGCGGGGATCCCTCGCCTGACCGTGAGCCACGTCCACGCGCTGGGCTCGGGGGTCGACCCGGAGGATTACCGGCTGTCCTTCGAGGAGGGGGGCGCGTACACCGAAAAGGCCAAGATCCTGCTCGTCTGCCCGGAGAGCGCGGTGGAGCGCGTCGTCGAGGCGGTCCGGCGGGAAGGCCGTACGGGACACCGCGGGGACGGCGTGATCTTCGTCACCCCCGTCGAGCGCGCGGTCAAGATCCGGACCGGGGCCGAGGACGCCCCCGCCCTGGCGTGAGAGGAGGACGAAGATGCATGCACTGCTTCAGGCCGCCGTCCCGTGGCATCGCGAGGGGCTCTTCTTCGGGATGCACTGGGCGTGGTGGCTCGTATGGATCGTCACATTGGCGATCCTGGCATGGGCATTCTGGCGCCTGCGCGTGGAGCGCCGCGAGGCGCGCCGCGAATCGGAGCGGTCGCTGCGGGCCGCGGATGCCCGGGAAACGGAAGGAGACTCGAGATGACTGGATGGAGCATGCTGGCAGTAGTGGGGCTGGGCGCGGTGACGGCGTGTCAGCCGGCCGCGGAGGCGACGGTGGCCGAGTGCCGGCGCCTGGTCGAGGAGGATCCCGACGCCGCCCACGAGATGATGGACGTGATGTACGCGGCGATGGCGGGGGACTCTATGATGGGCGAGCACATGATCGGCAGGATGATGGATCAGCCGCGGATGCGCTCGATGATGACGCGCCACATGATGGGCGACCCCGACACTCGCGATCGGATGATGGAGATGATGGGCGGGGGGGCGATGGGGCCCGGCACGATGGGCCCCGGCGGGGGAATGGGCCCCGGCATGATGGGCGCACCGGACACCGCCGGTCCACGGTGAGGGGGGCCGTGGGATGGCCCTCACCCGGACCGAGATCGTCGAGACCTACCGGCGGCGCGCGCCCCGCTACGACTGGACGGCCCGGCTCTACCGCCTGCTCGGCTTCCGTGAGGAGCGGTACCGCCGCATGACGGTGGAGGCCCTTCGGCTCTCGCCCGGGGACACGGTGGTCGACGTGGCCTGCGGGACCGGTCTCAACTTCCCGCTCCTCGAGGAGAAAGTCGGGCCGACCGGACGGATCGTAGGGGTCGACCTGACCGACGCCATGCTGGAGAAGGCGCGCGAGCGCGTGGACCGCAAAGGGTGGGAGAACGTCGAGCTCGTCCGGAGCGACGCGGCGGAGTACGAGTTCCCGCCGGGGCTCAACGGGATCCTCTCGACGTGCGCGATCACGCTGGTGCCCGAGTACGACGCAGTGATCGCCCGTGGGAAGGTGGCGCTGGCATCCGGCGGCCGGCTCGCCGTCTTCGATCTGAAGGAGCCCGACGGATGGCCGGAGTGGGCCATCCGGGCGTACGTGGCGATCAGCCGGCCCTTCGCCGTGACCCGCGACCTGGGGGAGCGGAAACCATGGGAATCGATCGCGCGCCACTTCCCCGTCCATTCGACGGTGGACCTCTACGGCGGTGCGGCATTTCTCGCGGTCGGCCGAAGGGAATGACGCGGGGGTGGCGTTCCCTCTCGCCCCCCGTCTTGACGCTGATCGTTGTTCAGGGCAGCGCGCGCTCGGCCTTCTCCAGCGCCATGAGGACGCCCAGAGCCGGATCCTTGGACTCCGCGTGGCGCAGGACGTTCCAATGCGCGCGAAGGTACGCCCGAAGAAAACCGACCACATGGTGGAGGAGAACGACGCGGTGGCTGCCCGGCTCGGCCGGCGGCATGGACCCGAAGGCGACCAGCCGTACCGTGTGGCCGTCGCCGAGCGCCGCGCTTCTCCGCTGCCGGAGGCCCGCCAGCGCGCCCTCGACCCGATCGGGGGCGCAGCAGCCGAACCGCACGAGCGCGGCCCGGAGGACGTCGTCGTCCGTGGCCCCCCGGTTCAGTTCGGCCCGCCCCTCTTTCACCTCGCCCACCAGCATGTCGATCCCGTCGGCGGGAGTGCCTAGATGGAGGTCGGGGGACGATCCGACTCGCAGGCCGCCTGGACCCGCGACGAGCCGTCCGGCGCCGGGGAAGCGGACCGCGAGCAGATCCAGGTCGGTGACGGTGCGGAAGCTGCCCCCGCGGGCGGCCTCCAGGACGGGGAACTCGGTGACCGTGAAGTAGCCGTTCACGTGGAGATACGCACGGACGATCGCGACGGCGGGATCCAACGCCCTACCCCGGCCGGACCGTGGCCCGGCCGAACCGCCGCGGGAGGAGCTCGGCCCCGCTCATCGGCTCGACCAGTGGATGTGACGGATCTTCCAGCCTTCGCCGGTTCGGACGAGCGCGATCGTCTCGACCCCGCGCGCATCGATCGCGCGGTCGCGATAGGTACCGGCGATGGAGTACTCGCGGAGGTACAACGAGAAATCGCGGCCGGAGATGACCGCATCGCGAGCCGTGGTGAATTCGACCGCCCCACTGAAGGCGATGTCGCCGGCCAGGTGGCCGCTGCGGTACTCGTCGAGCGTCTCGGCGTGTCCCCCTTCGTAGACGACCAGGTCGGGGTGGAGATACCCGAGCGCGCGGATCGAGTCGCCCGAGGAGAGCGCCTCGTGGAAGCCCTCGACCACCGCTCGAATCGCGTCCTCGTCGGCCGGCACCGACGGCGCCCGATCCTCCTGAGCGTGGGCCGCGGCGACCGCAACGAGGCAAGTCCACGCGGTCGCAGCGAGAAGCGTCCCGAGCCGCGGTGGAATCCAGAGATCGTTCATCGGTCCCTCCGCATCCCAAGATCATAGCGGGGAAGACGGTCCACGGGAACATCCCCTGCACCCGGGTCGCGCCGCCGCCCCCGGTACTTCACCACGTGGACCCGCTCCAGGGCCCATCCGGAGAGGCCGTATCGGAGCACTGCCCCGATCGCTCCCCCGAAGGCGATCGCCAGGATGCGCATGCGATCCAATCTACCGGTGTCCGACCGGAGGGCGAATTGGGACTTCGGCCCGAAACCGGATATTGTATGGCGAGGGTGGTGGGGTAGCGGTGCATAACCAGCGGGTGGAAAGGGAGGCGCGATGCGGAACCGCCATGGGCGGCTGACGCGACCGCTCGTCCGCGACAACGGTCGGCTGCGGCCGGCCTCGTGGGACGAGGCGCTCGACCGGGCCGCGGACGGATTCCGGCGGGTGACGCGCGAGCACGGGGCGAGCTCCTTCGGTCTCTTCAGCTGCTCGAAGACGACCAACGAGCTCAATTACCTGACCCAGAAGTTCGCTCGCACGGTCATCGGCTCGAACAACGTCGACAGCTGTAACCGCACCTGACACGCTCCCAGCGTCGTCGGTCTGGCGACGGTATTCGGAGCGGGGGGCGGAACGAGCTCGTACCGGGAGACCGCGGAGGCGGACGTCGTCCTCCTGTGGGGGTCGAACGCCCGTGAGACCCATCCGATCTTCTTTCATCACGTTCTGAAGGGGGTCCGGAACGGCGCGCAGCTCTTCGTCATCGATCCCCGGCGGACGAGCTCCGCGCGCTGGGCGCACCACTGGCTCGGGATCGACGTCGGGTCGGATATCGCGCTGGCGAACGCCGTGGGACGGGAGATTCTCGCCGCGGGCCTCGAGAACCGCGCCTTCATCGAGCGCGCCACGAGCGACTTCGACGCCTACCGGGAATCGGTCGAGCCATGGACGCTCGAGCGCGGCGCGGAGATCACCGGCATCGCTCCCGACGAGATCCGCACGCTCGCGCACGCCTATGCCCGCGCCGGCCGGGCCCAGCTCTGCTGGACGCTCGGGATCACCGAGCATCACAACGCCGCCGACAACGTCTTCGCGCTGATCAACCTGGCGCTCCTGACCGGCCACGTCGGCCGTTACGGGTCGGGCCTCTGCCCGCTCCGCGGCCAGAACAACGTCCAGGGAGGCGGCGACATGGGGGCGATTCCGAACAAGCTCCCGGGCTTCCAGGACGTCGAGGACGCGGCGCTGCGGGCCCCGTTCGAGCGCGCCTGGGGCACGACGATCCCACCCCGGAGAGGCTGGCACCTGAGCGAGATGTTCGAGGCCATGGAAGAGGGCACGCTCCGGACGCTCCTGATCGTGGGGGAGAACCCGGCCCAGTCGGAAGCCGACGCCACCCGGGCGCGCCGCCTCCTCGAGGGACTCGATCACGTCGTCGTCGCCGACATCACGATGACGGCGACCGCCGAGATGGCCGACGTGGT
>DATLFF010000203.1:0-4206 GCA_035524915.1 Gemmatimonadota bacterium
GTCGAGCGCGACGAGGTCGACTACGTGATCCTGGGGGGCGACGACATGATCCTGGGCGAGCTGCGGAAGAACCTCACGCCGGCGATCCGCGAGAAGCTGATCGACGAGGAGCACATCGCGATCGAGGCGGGCGCGCATGAGATCCTGAAGCGGACCCTCCAGGTGGTGCGCGACACCGAGGCGCGCGACAGCCGACGGCTGGCCGACCTGGTGATCGACCGCTACCGCGCGGGCGGGCTCGCGGTGGCCGGCATCGACCCGACGATCGAAGCCCTCAACCTGGAGCAGGTCGACCAGCTCCTGCTGGCCGAGAGCTTCAACGGCGACCATGCCGGCTGGCAGTGCGCGGAGTGCCGGGTGCTGGGCCGGGACCCCGCCCCCGACGCGTGCCCGTTCTGCGAGTCCCCGCTGCCGGAGCGGATCGACCTGCGGGAGGCGATGGTGCGGCGCGCCGAGCGCACGGGCCGGAAGGTCGAGATCGTCGAGAGCCACGCCGAGCTGGAGACGCTGGACGGCGTGGGCGCGACGCTGCGCTATCGGATCTAGGCGACCGTGGACGGATGCGCGATCTCGCTCAGGCGGGCGGCGAGTGCATCGGCGACCGTCCGCACGTTTTCCCCCCGGATGAACGCCTCGTGGTCGCCCGCGAGCTCGACGACCTCTAGGTCCGGGGCCAGCGAGAGCCAGACGGATCGCCGGGCGCCAGTAGCGCGCGACCGAAAACAGAGCACTCGGCCGTCGTAGGTCGCGGGAAGATAGTGGCGGACGGCCCATGCGCATCTCGCCATCGCCGCCGCGATCTCATCCCTCTGGTTCTCCGGCACGCGCGGCGCGCGATCGAGCGCGCGGTCGCGCGCCCGGATCAGACCGACGGCGAGCTGGGCCGGCCATCTCGCGGGCGGGGTCCGCGCTATCTCCCCGAGGGCGTGGCCGACCTTCTCCCCGAGCCGACGCATCCGACGCCACTGCCGGACCCGCCGGGGGAGCATCCGCTGGAGCTCGGGCGTCGCATCGATGAGGATCAGCAGCGGCACCACCCGACCCCGCTCCCGCAGGCGACGCGCCATCTCCCACGCGACCACCCCGCCGAAGGAGTAGCCTCCGATCAGGCAGGGTCCATTCGGCCACACGACGGCCAGGTCCGCGAGGTACCTCTCGGCCATCTCCTCGACCGAGCCGGGCATATCCCGTCCCGCCCCCAGGTTGAAGCCGAGGATTGGCTGCTTCTCGTCGAGCCGCGCCGCCAGCCTGCTATAGACGAAGACGTGGCCCCCGCCCGCGTGGACGAAGAACAGCGGCGGCCGCGAGCCACCCTCGCGGATCGAGACCAGGTGACGGGTCCCGGCAACCGGGCTCTCCTGCTCCATCCGTTCGGCCAAGGCCGCGATCGTCAGCTCGCCTTCGAAGACCGACATCGGGAGCCGGCAGGACGTCCGTCGCTCGATCTCTGAGAACAGGCGGACCGCCAGCAGGGAGTGACCTCCCAGGTCATAGAAGTCGTCCGTCCGCCCCACCTCCTCCACGTCCAGGATCTCGCGCCACACCTCCGCCAGGAGCCGCTCGGTCTCCGAGTGGGGCGCGACGCCGGCCGCCGGAGGGGGCGGATCCGGCAGCGCGTTCACGTCCACCTTCCCGTTCCGGGTGAGCGGGATCCGCTCCACCTCGACGTAGGCGGTGGGTAGCATGTAGCGCGGGAGCCGGTCGGAGAGATAGGCCCCGAGGTCCGGGCCTGTCGGTCGCTCCTCCCTTCGAACGAACCAGGCCACCAGGCGCCGGTCTCCGTGCCGCCCCTCGCGTACCGCCACGACACACTGCCGCACGGCGGGATGTCGCCCGAGCACGCTCTCGACCTCGCCGGGCTCGATCCGGAAGCCCCGCAGCTTGACCTGCCGATCCATGCGGCCGATGAAGACGATCGCTCCGTCGTCGTCCCACCGCGCGCTGTCGCCCGTGCGGTAGATCCGTTCCCCGGGGCGGAACGGGCTCGCGACGAACCGCTCGCGCGTGAGATCCGGCCGGCGATGGTACCCGCGGGCGAGCCCGTCCCCGCCCAGGACGAGCTCGCCGGCCACGCCGGGCGGCACCGGGTTGTCCTGCGGGTCGAGGATCCAGGCGGTCGTGTTCGCGATCGGCCGCCCGATCGGGACCGTCACGGCCGGCTCCGGCACTTCGGTCACCCGCTGCCAGGTCGCGAACGTCGTGCACTCCGTCGGGCCGTAGACGTGGAGCAGTCTTTCGGGGGGTCCGGCCTCGAGCACCTTCCGCACGCGGGCGGGATCGACCAGCTCGCCGCCGAACAGGACGGACCGGACGGAGCGGAACGCGTCGGGCAGCTCGTCGGCCACGGCGTTGAACAGCGCGGTCGTGAGGAAGAGCTCGTGGATGCCGTCCTCGCGCAGCGCGCGCGCGAGCCGGGCCGGCCGGAGCATGACGTCGTCGTCGAAGACGACGACCGTCCCGCCGTTCAGGAGCGCACCCCAGATTTCGAACGTCGTCGCGTCGAACGACGGGTTGGAGACGTGGGCGATCCGGTCCCCGGGGCCGATCGTCACGTAGTCGGTGTCGCGAACGAGCCGCACGACCGCCCGATGCTCGACCGCTACTCCCTTGGGACTTCCAGTAGAGCCCGAGGTGTAGAGGATGTAGGCGAGATCGTCCGGATCCGGCTCCGGAGGGGTCTCGGAGATCCCGCCCACCCCGGCGGTCTCCCACGAGAAAACGGGGACGCCCGACCCGAAGTCGCGACCTTCCCCTCCTGGCTCAACGACGACCGCTACGATTCCGGCGTCCTCGAGCATGAACGTCAGGCGCTCCTGCGGATACCGGGGGTCGAGCGGGACGTAGGCTCCGCCGGCACGAAGCGCTGCCAGCATGCCCACGATCATCCCCACCGAGCGATCCATGCACAGGCCGATCGGCGACTCCCTCCCGGCCCCCGCCTCCGCCAGGCCGCGCGCGAGGCCGCTCGCCCTCCGGTCCAGGTCGCCGTACCGCAGCACCACGTCGCCGTGGACGATCGCCGGCGCGTCGGCATCCCGCTCCACGATCTCCGCGAAGAGGTCCACGATCGAGCGGTCGCGCGGATACGGGGTCGCGGTTTCGTTCCATTCGACGACGACCCGCCGCTCCTCGGCCGGGCTGAGGAGCCGCAGGGACGACACCCGGGCTCCCGGATCGTCCAGCCCTCCCTCGAGGAGCAGCAGGAAGCGCTCGCACATCCTCTGCACGGTCTTCGCCACGAAGAGATCGGTGCGGTAGTCGACCCGACAGGCCAGGCCTTCGCCGCAGGGCTCCAGGCTCCACGCCAGGTCCACGCTGGCCCCGCCGTGATCCACCGGACGGCCCTGTACCTCCACCCCCGGGATCTCCAGCCCGCCCCGCACGGGGAAGCTGCGGAACTGGAACAGGACCTGGAACAGGGGGTTCACGCCCTGCACCCGCTCAGGCGCGAGCTTCTCGACGAGGATCTCGAAGCGCATCTCGGAGTGGGTCAGGGCGTCGACCGTCGACTGCCGGGTGCGCCGGGCCAGCTCGTCGAAGGTGGGGTCTCCCGTCACGTCGCCGCGGACGACGACCGGGTTGATGAAGCAGCCGATCAGGTCCTCCGAGCCGGGCATGGATCGGCGGCCGGCCGTCGGACACCCCACCGGGAGGTCGGTCTGTCCCGTAAGGCGGAAGAGGAGCGCATGGAAAACTGCCATGAGAGTCATGAACGGCGTCATCTGGCGCGCGGACGAGAACGAGCGCACCCGCTCGACCAGCGACGCCGGGATCTCGAACTGATGGGTGAGGCCCTCGAACGAGGCACCGCGCGGTCGCGGTCGGTCGGTTGGGAGTTGCAGGAGGGGCAAGTTCTCGAGTCGTTCGGCCCAGAAGCGCAGCAGCCGGTCCAGCCGCTCGCCCGAGAGCCGCTCTCGCTCCCACTCGGCGAAGTCCGCGTATTGAAGCTGCAGGTCGTCGAGTGGGGACGGCTCGTCGCGGGCGAACGCCGCGTAGAGCGCACCCAGCTCGCGCTCCACCAGGGCGCGGGACCACCCGTCGAAGGCCACGTGGTGGAAGGTCAGGACCAGGACGTGCCGCCGGGGCTCGAGTCGCGCGAGCGCCGCGCGCCAGACTACTCCGGCCGCGAGATCGAAGGGCCGGCACGCCTCGTCCAGCTCCAGCGCCGCCAGCTTCGCCTCCCGCTCGCCCGCCGGGCCGGCGGAC
>DATLFF010000204.1:0-4023 GCA_035524915.1 Gemmatimonadota bacterium
CCTGCTCGGGCGAATCGACGGGATGGGGGTTCCGGAGCCGCGGGGACAGAAGATCTTCGCCCTGAACACCATCGCCCGGATCGCCATCCACTCCGGCGACGGGGAGGCCGCTGCGAGCGCTCTCGAGCGGCGTGACGCGCTCATGGCCGAGCAGGCCGAGCAGATCGGCAACGAGAGCGCTCGCCGGAACGCCCGGGCGGCGGCCGCGATCTCCCAGGGGGAGCTGGCCGCCTTCTCCGGCGACTTTGCGACCGCGACCGACAGAGCCCGGGAGTACATGACGATCATCGAGCTGGAGGCGGACCCGGCCCGGGACGAGCCGGCCCACGCGCTCCTCGGATACGTGGCGCTCCAGCAGGGGAACGCCGAAGAGGCGATCGCCCACTTCGATCAGGCGGATCCCGACAACGTCTACGCCCAGTACTGGCGGGCCCTGGCGCTCGAGGGCGCCGGCCGGACGGACGAGGCGAAGGCGCTCTTCGGAGAGGTGGCCACGAACAACTTCAACAGCCCCGAGCTGGCCCTGGTCCGGGCCGAGGCGGAGGCGAAGGCGGGCTCCTAGCCCGGCGGGTGCCTCAGGGCGCCGTTCCGAACACCGTGCCGTGCGGCCGCGCGGGTCCCGTCGACCCGTGCGGCCAGCCGGCGCGATCGAACGAGACGCCCGGCCGGTCGGCGCCGGGATCCCGGAACCCCTCGTCCAGCGCGAGCGCGCCGGTGGTCGGATCCACCGTGGCCACGAAGAGCCGCGACTCTCCGTCCCCCCGGTCGGCGATCACGATCCGGCTCCCGCCGGGGTCGAGCGCCAGCCAGTGGGGGAAGTTCCGGGGACCCAGGGTCAGCCGCGAGACCTCGCGCGGCGCGGCGGGATCGGAGACGTCGAGTGCGACCACGGCGCGGGCGCTCGGGACCGGCTGGATCCAGAAGTCGCCGAGGACGACCGGGACCGCGCAGCCGCCGCCGTCGAAGGACCACGCCCACTCCGCGCCCGGCGTCTCCCCGTCCAGGCCCGTCATCCGGTAGAGGCCGCACGCGAACGTCGCCACGAGCACGGTCCTCCCGTCGGAGAGGAGCCGCGGCTCGCCGGGCTGCTCGTCCTCGTAGCCGCGCGGCCCCGGCGGCAGGTCGATCGTCGCCAGGAGCGCGAGGTCGGAGAGCCGCCACACCTGGACGTGGCGCGTCCGCCCGCGGCGCCCGCCGCGGAACCCCATGTCCTCTCCCATGTCGTAGGACGTCGTGACCACCCGGTCGAGATCCGGCACGACGGCCAGCGAGTACGGGCGGAGCAGCGCGTCCGGCCGCGCCGGATCCGCCGCGCTCGCCGAGCGGACGAGCTCACCCGCGTCGTCGACCTCGACCAGCCCGCCGGGGTCGACGTTGGCTTCGCCACGGCCCTGGTACGTGGCCAGCGCGTTTCCGTTCGGCAGCCGCTCGTAGGAGTGCGGGTGGGTGTACCCCGCCCGCTCCCCGAAGGCGCCGGCGAGCCGCGGCGCCGCGGGGTCGGAAAGGTCGAAGCGGAACGTGGTCCCGGTCATGAAGCCGTTGGCGACGAGGGTCCGGCTCGCCGGCATCCGGTGCTCGGTGTGGTGCGGCATGGTGCCGCGTCGCTCGACCGGCACGGTGGCCACGACGCGGCCGTAGTCCGGGCTCGCGGGGTCGGCGTCCAGCACCGCCAAAAAGTCGGAGTGGGCCCGGTCCAGGTCGGCGGCCCAGGCGAAGAGGTAGGGTCCCGGGCCGGCCTGGGAGCGGACCGCCGGCTCCTCCTCCGCCCCAGGGGCAGGGGCGCCGCCGGCAGGGCGGTCCGGCCCGCCGCAGGCCGCGGCCCCGAGGGCCGCCGGCGAGCCGAGGAGTGCCGCCAGGGCGGCGCGGCGGATTGAACCCTGTCGCCTCATCGTCGGTCGTATAAGATGAGTCCTCGATGATCATGCCGCACCGCGCCCTCACTCCGTTCGTGGTCGCCCTTGTGGCGGCATGCGCCGACGCCAACGGCGGCTCCCAGCCGCCGCCGCCAAGCGGGGACACCGCGCCGGCGCTGGAGACGGTCGCCACCGGGCTCGACTTCCCGCTCCACGTGACCGCGCCGCCCGGCGACCCGCGGGTCTTCGTGGTCGAGAAGGCGGGCCGGATCCGGATCGTCGAGGGCGGGGCGCTGCTGCCCGAACCCTTCCTCGACGTCTCCGGCGAGGTCTCGGGGGGCTCCGAGCAGGGGCTCCTTTCGCTCGCCTTCCACCCCGGCTACGCCGCGAACGGCCGCTTCTTCGTCAACTACACCGACCGCGGCGGCGACACGCGCGTGGTCGAGTACCGCGTCTCCGCCGATCCGAACCGGGCGGATCCGGCCCCCGTCCGGACAGTGCTGACCGTGGCCCAGCCGTTCTCCAACCACAACGGCGGGCTGGTCGCGTTCGGGCCCGACGGCATGCTGTACGTCGGGATGGGCGACGGGGGCTCGGGAGGCGACCCGCAGGGGAACGCGCAGGACCTGGGCACGCTCCTGGGGAAGCTCCTCCGGATCGACGTGGACGGCGGGGCCCCGTACGCCGTGCCGGCCGACAATCCGTTCACCGGAGAGCCGGGCGCGCGCGGGGAGATCTGGGCCTACGGCCTCCGCAACCCGTGGCGCTTCGCCTTCGACCGCGAGACCGGCGACCTCTACGTGGCCGACGTGGGACAGAACCGGCTGGAGGAGGTGAACGCGGTCGAAGGCACCGGGCGCGGTCTCGACTACGGGTGGAACGTGATGGAGGGGGACGAGTGCGTCCAGCCGCGCGAGGGGTGCGACACGGCCGGACGCACGCTCCCGGTGGTGGTGTACGGTCACGGGGACGGCTGCTCGGTGACGGGGGGGCACGTCTACCGCGGGAGCGCCATCCCCGATCTCCAGGGCGCGTACTTCTACTCGGACTTCTGCAGCGGCTTCGTGCGGAGCTTCCGCTTCGCGGGCGGGGCCGCGACCGACGAGCAGTCGTGGCCCGAGCTTCGGCCCTCCGAGGGGAGCGTCTCGTCGTTCGGCGAGGACGCCGCGGGGGAGATCTACCTCATGACGTCGGGGGGGACGGTGTACAAGTTCGTGCCGCGGTGAGCGGCGGGGCCGCAGCCGCGGCCGCGCTGGGCCTCGGCCTGCTCGCCGCCTGTGACCGGACCGAGCCGGCGGGGGTGGAGCCGGGCCTCGTGGCGTCCTGCGCCCACCACCCCGACCAGCCGGGGAACTGGAGCCTGACGGCGGACCTGGCCTCTTCGTCGGCGTGCCTGGAGATCCTCTCCGACGACGTGACCCTGGACTGCGCCGGCCACACCATCTCGGGAGCCGCGTCCGGAGCGGGAATCCGGGTCGTCGAGCGCGCGCGCGGCCGCATCTCGGGGTGCACCATTCGGGACTTCCACGACGGGATCGACCTCGAGCGGTCCCACGACGCCACGCTCGCGGGGAACACCTTCCGGGACAATGTCCGCTACGGCGTCTACCTCCTGTACGGCTCCGGCGCCTCGCTCCAGTCGAACCACGTCGAGGGGAACGGGGACCACGGGATCTTCCTCCGCTCCTCCCCCGACAACACGCTCGACGGGAACACCGCGCGGGGGAACCGGAACAGCGGCCTCTACCTCTCCTTCTCCGGCACCACCGGGAATCTGGTCGCGAACAACGTCTCGTTCGATAACGCCTTCTACGGCATCTACATGGGGGGAGGCGCGGACACGAACGTGATCCGGGACAACCGGGTCCGGGACAACGCGGAAGGCCTGCGGCAACATTCCGCCGTGGAGAACCTCTACCAGGGGAACCTTTCCGAGAGGAACACCTGGGGCATCCGTCTCCTGGAGGGGTCCGACGGGAACATCCTCAGGGGGAACCACGTCCTGGAGAACGCGTTCGGGATCGTCCTCACCGGCTCGGAAAGCAATCTCGTCCACGACAACGTCTTCGAGAACGAGATGAACGCCATGAGCGACCGCCCGAACCTCTGGAACGTGGAGCCGGCCTGCGGGGGGGTGGCGAATGTGCTTGGCGGCCCGTGCCTCGGAGGG
>DATLFF010000205.1:0-9268 GCA_035524915.1 Gemmatimonadota bacterium
GCGGCCGCGGCTGGGGACGGGTCCGCATGGGCGCGATCTCGGCCGCCGACACGAGGCTCACCTGGTAGACCGGCGGCATCGGACGGGGGCCCGACTCGATCATGCCGAGCGCCAGGACCAGGACCGCCGCCACCGCGTGGAGCGCGGCCGAGACGACGATCCAGCGGGTCACTCGTCCTCCATCGCGGCCTCGAACACGAGCCCGATGTTCTCGAACTCGGCCTGCCGGATCCGGCCCATGAGCCGCGCCACATCGCCGTAGGGGATCCGCTCGTCGGCCCGGACGTAGACCCGGCCGAGGCCGCGGGAGGATCGGAGCTGCGTGAGCACCTCTCCCACCTGGTCCGGCTGGATCTCGGTCCGGTCCACGAACACCCGGCCCTCCTCATCCATCGAGACCAGGACCGCCTCCGACGAGGGCAGCGGCGCCGTCTCGGCCCGCGGTATCCGGACCTCGATCCCGCCCTGGGCGATCGGGGCGATGATCATGAACATGATGAGGAGCACGATCGTGACGTCGACCAGCGATGTCACGTTGATCTCGGCCATGAGCCCGTGCTCGCGCTTCAGCGGCCCGGCCACCGGCTCATCCCCTCCGTTCGCGGATGATCACGTTGATCAGCTCGCTCGAGAAATGGCGCATGTCGTCCTCGAGCTCCTTGATCCGGCTCACCGACCAGTTGTAGGCGATGACCGCGGGGATCGCCACCGCGAGCCCGGCCAGCGTCGTGATCAGCGCCTCGGCCACGCCTGGCGCCACCACCTGGATGTTCCCCGAGCCGCGGAGGCCGATCGAGAGGAACGCGTCCATGATCCCCCACACCGTGCCGAAGAGCCCGAAGAAGGGGGCCACGCTGCCGGTCGTAGCGAGGAACGGGAGCCCCGCCTCCATGGCCTCCGCCTGGCGCGCCGCCTCCCGCTCGAGCGCCATGTGGATCGACTCCTTCTCGAGCACGGTGATCGCCGGCGGCCGGACCGGCGCGGGCGCGGGCGCCATCGAGCCCAGCAGATCGTCGGGCGGGGGCCCGGTCCGGTGCGCGAGGAGCTTCAGCTCCCGGATCCCCGCCTTGAACACCTCGGTCATGGGGTTGTGCGCGATCCCCAGCGCGGCCTGGTAGGCCTCGGCCAGGTTGGAGCGCCGCTCGAACGCCTGGAAGAACTCCTCGCGCCGTCCGCGGAGCCGGCGGAACAGCGCCCACTTCCGGAGGATGATCGCCCAGGAGACGAGCGAGAACACGAGCAGGATCCCGAGGATCCCGAGGGCCACCGGCCCGGACAGCCGGACCATGGTCCAGATCGAGGGGTCGGCCGAGATGCCGCCCTGCAGGAGCGCCGTGGGGATCATCGTCCTCCGCTCGCGAGCGAGTCCATAGTCCGCCGGAGCCCGTCGTCGAGGGTCGTCGCGGGACGCCAGCCGAGGTCGGCCTCGGCGCGGCCGCAGGCCAGGACGCTCCGCTGGAGCTCGCCCGGACGCGCCGGCGCCGCGCGCCGCTCCACCTCGCGGCCGGCGGTGGCCATCAGCCGGTCGGCCAGCTCGTGGACGCTCGTACCCCGACCGGTCCCGATGTTCCAGCCGCGCGACGGAAGGTCGGCGGCCGGCGGAAGGGGACGCGTGGCGGCGGCCCAGTTGGCCTCCACCACGTCGTCGACGAACACGTAGTCCCGCTCCTGGGTGCCGTCGCCGAACACCGTGATCGGCTCGCCGGCCAGGATCTTCAGCCCGAAGATCGCCACCACGCCCGCCTCTCCATGCGGGTCCTGCCGCGGCCCGTAGACGTTGCCGTAGCGGAGCGCGGCGTAGTCGAGCCCGTGGAGCGCGGCGTAGACGTGCAGGTAGTGCTCGGCTGCCGCCTTGCTGACGCCGTACGGGGAGAGCGGCAGCATGGCGTGGGTCTCGGGGGTCGGGATCTCGCCCGGCTCTCCGTAGACCACCCCGCCCGAGGAGGCGAACACGACGCGCCGCGTCCCGTGCCGGCGGGCCGCCTCCAGCAGGTTCAGGAGCCCCGTCACGTTGCTGCGGGCGTCGGCCAGCGGATCCTCGACCGAGGCCCGGACGTCGATCTGGGCAGCGTGGTGGTCGACCAGATCGAAGCCCCGGTCGGCGAAGAGATCGCCCAGGCCGGGGTCGTCGAGCCCCATCTCGACCAGACAGGCCCCGTCGGGAACGCGCTCGGGGCGGCCGGTCGAGAGGTCGTCCAGCACCGTGACCTCGCACCCTTCGGCCAGGAATCGGTCGGCCAGGTGGGAGCCGATGAATCCGGCCCCGCCGGTCACCAGGACGCGCTCGGGGCGGTGCGGCGCCCCCGGTCGGGCCTCCGTAGTCATGGAACCCAACCTAACACCCGGACGTCGGGGCTCGGTACCCGAAGCGGCGTGACATTAGGGGGTTGTAATGGTCCGGCGAGTCGGTGTACGATGGGTCATGGACGTTCCTCCGATCGTGATCCCCCCCGCCACCGGCCCTTTGGCCGAGGTGGTCTTCCCGGAGTCCGACGGCGTGGCCGATACCGCGGCATCCGTACTCTGTCCGTGGTGCGGCGAGCGGTTCGGCGTCGCGCTCGACCCCGGCAGCGGCGCCGAGCAGGAGTACGTCGAGGACTGCGAGACGTGCTGCCGGCCGATCCTGCTCGAGGTCCGATACACGACGAGCGGCAAGGCCCGCGTCGAGGCCGAGCGGGAGGAGTAGGCGACCGCTCGGGACCGCGCGACGGGGCGCGTTTGTCGCCCGGGGGCGGGTCGGGTATATTCCACTCTCTCATGGATTTCGGCTCTCTCATGGATTTCGGCGCCCCGTGGGGGCGTTTTCACGTTCGGACGGGATCGAATCATGGCCAAGCAGTGCTACTATTGCGGCAAGGCGCCCATGTCGGGGAACCGGGTGAGCCACGCCAACAACAAGTCCCGCCGCCGCTTCCTCCCCAACCTGCAGAGCGTGCGGGCCAAGGTGGATGGGGGCGCCCGGCGGATCCGCGTGTGCGCGGCGTGCATCAGCGCGGGGAAGGTCGAGAAGGTGGCGTAGGGGCTCGAAGGACGCCCCTGGAGTCGAAAAGGCCCGCGCCCCGAGCGTGGGCCTTTTTCATATTCGCCCATCGGCGGGTCGAGGCGGAGACTAGGAGTCTGTCCGAGTAATGGAGCGGGCCGCGTTAGGGCGTGGGGCGGTTGCCCCACGCGTGGCCCACTCCATTACTCAGACAGACTCCTACCGCGCCCAGGCGCGGTCGGACTCGAGCAGCACGTGGCTGAAGAGCGCCACGCCGGCTACCCCGTGGGCCGCCAGCCGGCGCGCCGTCTCCGCCACCTCGGCCGGCGTCAGCCGGTCGATCCGGAGCCCCACCCACACCTTGCCCCGCGGCAGGCCGGCCGGGTAGGCCGCCACCATCGCCTCCACCGCTCCCGGGGTGTCGCGGTAGACCATCGGCACCGCCTCGTCCACCAGCCCGCGCTCGAGCCAGACCGCCCAGTCCTGGCCGAAGGAGTCGAGCGACGTCTCGGGCCGCGGGAGCACCGCGGCCGAGAGCGCGAGGCCAGGCCGGACGGCGGACAGATCCTGCCGGAGGAGCCCCACGAGATACGTGAGCGCGGCGTCGCCGCCGGCGGGCCGCCAGCCGGTCGGATAGCGGATGTAGTCGAGGTGGATCCCGTCCACGGGATAGCGGGTGGCGACCTCCAGCACGAACCGCCTCAGCTCGGTCCGGACCTCGGCCCGCGCCGGGTCCAGGAACCACCCCTCCCCGACCAGCCCCGAGCGGTCGAGATCGGCCCGCGAGAGCCCGCGCATGGAGCGGCCGCCTGGGCCGACCACGAACCAGTCGGGGCGGGCGCGGAAGACGTGGGCCGGGTCGGCCGGGAGCTCCTCGGCCGACCACGCGAGCATCGCGTTCACCCACGCCTGGACCTCGATCCCGCGGGCGTGGGCGTCGGCGAGCGCGTGGCCGAACGGGTCGTCGGCCCAGCCGGCCCCTCGCGGGGGGTTGGCCGGCGGCGGGAACACCGCGCTCGGGAAGTAGGCGTCCCAGCGACCCGACACCTGGAGGTAGATCCGGCGGCAGCCGGCGGCCTCCACGGCGCTCCGGGCGCGCTCCCAGGCCTCCCGGGTCACGAGCGCGTCCCGGACGACCCAGACGGCGCAGGGGGGCGCCTGGGCGGAGGCCGTGGCCCCGGGGACGAGGAGCCCGGCCAGCAGCGCCAGGGCGGTCCGCGAGCGGGCCGCGCGCGGCCGCGGCGAGTGGCCGGAAACCCGAAATGCCGGTAAATTGAGGGTTCGCCGGAAACCCATACGCCCCCCCATCCGACCCGGAGAGCCAGGCATGCCGAATTTTTCCCTCGCCCTGATGCAGACGGAGTACAAAACCAAGAACATGCGTGTGCTTCTGGCGCGAATGATCAAGAAGCATCCGGAATGGTCGGAATGCACGATCGTCACCTATGTGGTGACCGACACCGGCGACACGCGGATCATGGTGTGCCCGTCGAAGGACGAGGTGCGGCAGATCTTCCTGAGCCCCCACTGCCGGAATGCCCACACGGTGCGGGCGGCCGACAAGGCGGAGGAGTCCGAAGCGGCCTGAACCGGGAGCCGGCTGCGGGTCCCGATGCGCGGCTCAGGGGCCGCCCGGCGCCGCCAGCGGGCGCCGCTCCGCCGTCCCCCGGCGGAAGGCCCGGATCGCCTCCTCGAACACCCAGATCGGCGGGACCCCCACCACCCGGTAGCCGTTGATGAAGAAGGTCGGCGTGCCGGTCACGCCGAGCGAAGCCCCCATCCGCCGGTCCGCCGCCACGGCGGCCGCGTGCGTCCCCGCCTCCAGCGCCTCCGCGAATGCCTCCCCGTCCAGCCCCAGCGAATCCGCGTAGCCGATCAGGTCCGCGCCCGCGAGCCGGTCCTGGTGGCGAAAAAGCAGGTCATGGTAGTCCCAGAAGGCCCCCTGCCGGTGCGCCTCGACCGCGGCCTGCGCGGCCAGCTCGGCGTCGGGATGGATCGACGACAGCGGGTAGTGCCGGTACACCAGCCGCACCTCGGTCCCGTGGAGCGCGGCGAGCGAGTCCAGCACCGGCAGCGCGAGGGCGCAGTACGGGCACTGGAAGTCGCTGAACTCGACCACCTCGAGGACGGCCGTGTCCACGTTGGCGCCCTTGACGGGCGGAGTGGCGTCCTGGGCGCGGGCCGGCTGCGCGGCCGCAAGAGCGGTGAGGAGGATCGGGAGGATGCGTCGTCGGGACATCGGTCGGGAAGCTAATACACGAAGGGCCGGGCGCCGCGTTCCACGGCCCCCGGCCCTCGATGATCTCTCGCGGCCCGACGCTACGACTGCGTGCCGGCCGGCTCCTCGCGCGGCGGCGGGGCGGTGCCGCCGTCCGGGCCGATCAGCTCCAGGTAGGCGACCTCGGCGCCGTCGCCGTGGCGGAAGCCCCCCTTCAGCACCCGCGTATAGCCGCCGGGCCGGTCCTGGTAGAGGCCCGCCCAGTGGTCGAACAGGCCCTGCAGGACCTTCGGGCTCTGGATCCACCGGGCCGCCTGGCGGCGGGCGTGGAGGTCGCCGCGCTTGGCCAGCGTCACCAGCTTTTCGGCCACCGGACGCACTCCCTTGGCCTTGGAGTGCGTGGTCTTCACGCGACCGTGCTCGAACAGGCTGGTCACCAGGTTCCGCGTCATGGCGACGCGGTGCGCGGCGTCCCGTCCGAGGCGGTTTCCCTTCTTGCGGTGGCGCATCGGACTACTCCTCTTCCTCCGCCAGGTCGCCGTCGCCCTCTTCGCGGAACTGGAACGCGATCTCGGGCAGGCTCATCAGCTCCTGGCGGTCGAGCATCTCGTAGCCGCTCTCCTTGGTCCCCCGCACGTTCATGCCGAAGTGGAGCCCGTGCGCCTGGAGGATCTCCGAGATCTCGTCCAGCGACTTCTTGCCGAAGTTCCGGAACCGGAGCATCTCCGGCTCGCTCCGCTGGACCAGGTCGCCCAGCGTCCGGATGTTCGACGCCTTGAGGCAGTTGCCCGAACGGACCGAGAGCTCCAGCTCCTCGACCGGCAGGGCGAACAGCTCCTTGAGCCGGCTGTGCTTCTCCTCGAGCTCCCCGTCGATGCCCTGCGAGGGCTCGTCGAAGGAGAGGAAGTACTCGAAGTGGGTGCGCAGGATCCCGGCCGCCTCGCTGACCGCGGACTCGGGCGACACCGCGCCGTTCGTCGTCACCTGGAGGGTCAGCTTGTCGTAGTCGGTCCGCTGGCCCACGCGGGTGTTCTCGACCTCGAAGTTCGCCTTCTGGACCGGCCCGAAGATCGAGTCGACCGGGATGAACCCGATCTCCTTCTTCCGCTCGTGCTCATGCTGGTCGGCGGCCACGTAGCCGCGCCCGCGCTTGACGAAGACCTCCATCTCGAACTTCTTGGCCTCGTCCAGCGTCAGCAGGTGCAGGTCGGGGTTGAGGATCTCGACCTGGGAGTTGGCCTCGAAGTCCGCCGCCGTGACGTCCCCCCGCGCCTTGCGCGAGAGACGCAGGACGGTCTCGTCCACCCCGTCGGCCAGGACCAGGACCATCTGCTTGAGGTTCATGACCAGCTCGGCCGTGTCCTCCACCGATCCGGGGATCGTCGAGAACTCGTGGAGCACGTTGTCCATCCGCACGCCCCACACCGCCGTCCCCTCCAGGGAAGAGAGCAGCACGCGCCGCAGCGCGTTTCCGAGCGTCAGGCCGAACCCGCGCTCGAGCGGCTGCACGTGAAACTCACCGTGCGTCGCCGTGTTGGTGTCGGACTCCTTCTCTACCCGCTTGGGGAGAATGAAGTTCTCCATCGCCATTCCGTCCTCCGTCTGCCTTTTCGGATTCCTGCTCGTATCGCTTACTTCGAATAGAGCTCGACGATCAACTGCTCGTCCGCCGCGATCGGGATCGTCTCCCGCGTCGGCAGGTCGAGCATGCGCCCGGTCTGCGACTTCAGGTCGACCTCGAGCCAGGGGACCGTGCCTTCCTTGCCGCGGCTCTCGATGGCGCCCAGGATGAGCGGCATCTCGCGGCTCTTCTCCTTGACGCGGATCTCTTCTGCCGGCGCGACCTGGAACGACGGCACGTCCACCGTGCGGCCGTTCACCTGGATGTGGCGGTGCCGGACGAGCTGCCGCGCCGCCTTGCGCGATGGCGCCAACCCGAGCCGGTACACCACGTTGTCCAGCCGCCGCTCGAGCTGGATGAGCAGGTTCTCGCCCGTGACTCCCGGCAGCCGGTGGGCCTCAACGAAGTAGTTGCGGAACTGGGTCTCCAGCACGCCGTAGGTGCGCTTCACCTTCTGCTTCTCGCGGAGCTGTCCGGCGTACTCGGACTGCTTCCGGCGGCGAGCGGCCATGCGGCCGTGGAGCCCCGGCGGATAACCGCGGCGCTCGATCGCGCACTTCTCGGTGTAGCACCTCGTGCCCTTGAGGAACAGCTTCTGCCCCTCGCGCCGGCACAGCTTGCAAACGGGTCCGGTGTAACGCGCCATTCTCTACCCCTCTATCGTTATACGCGCCGACGCTTCGGCGGCCGACACCCGTTGTGCGGGATCGGCGTGACATCCTTGATCGACTTGATCGAGAGTCCCGCGGCCTGCAGCGCCTGGATCGCGGACTCGCGGCCCGAACCCGGGCCCTGCACCCGAACGTGCACCCGCTTGACACCCAGGTTCAGCGCCTCCTTGGCCGCGTTCTCGGCCGCGATGCCGGCGGCGAACGGGGTCGACTTCTTCGAGCCCTTGAACCCGCTCTTGCCGGCCGAACCCCAGGCGATGGCGTTCCCATGCATGTCGGTGATCGCGATCAGCGTGTTGTTGAACGTCGCCTGGATGTGCGCCATGCCCTCGGCCTCGACGACCTTGGACTTCTTCTTCTGCTTGGGGCCCTTCGCCATCTCGCTCCTCTACGGTCGTGGTCTACTTCTTGGCCACTGCCTTCTTCTTGCCCGCGATCGCCCGACGCGGACCCTTCTTGGTCCGTGCGTTCGTGTGCGTCCGCTGGCCGCGGACCGGCAGCCCGCGCCGGTGCCGGAGGCCCCGGTAGCAGCCGATGTCCATCAGCCGCTTGATGTTCATGTTCACTTCCTGCCGCAGCGATCCCTCGACCTTGAAGTCCTTCTCGATCACCTGCCGCAGCTTGTTCACGTCGGCGTCCGACAGCTCGTGCACTCGGATGTCGGGGTCGACGCCCGCCCGGCGGAGGATTCTGTCCGCCGATGCGCGTCCGATGCCGAAGATGTACGTGAGGCCGATCTCGATCCGCTTTTCGCGCGGAAGGTCGACGCCTGCGATCCGTGCCATATCCGATGCCTCCTAGCCCTGCCGCTGCTTGTGCCGGGGATTCTTGCAGATGACCCGCACGACACCCCGCCGGCGGATGATCTTGCAATGCTCGCAAATCGGCTTCACCGAGCTCCGAACCTTCATGTCGATCCTTCCTTCCTTCTCACGCGGCCCGAGTCAGCACTTCCGGGCCGTTCCCGGTGATTGCCACCGTATGCTCGAAATGGGCCGACCGGCCCCCGTCCACCGTGACGATCGTCCACGCGTCCTCGAGGGTCCGGACGCGACAATCGCCGACGTTCACCATCGGCTCGATCGCGATCACCAGGCCCTCGTCGAGCAGCAGACCCCGTCCCGCGGTGCCGAAGTTCGGCACCTGCGGATCTTCGTGCAGGTGCTGACCGATCCCGTGGCCGACCAGCTCGCGCACGACCGAGAACCCGGACGCCTCCACCACTTCCTGGATGGCCGCCGAGATGTCCCCCAACCGGCCTCCCGGCCGAGCGGCGTCGATTCCGGCAGCGAGCGCGGCACGCGTCGTCTCCAGCAGCCGCGCCGTCTCCTCGCCCGGCTCGCCCACCGGGAACGTGCGGGCCGCGTCGGCGTGGTAGCCGTCCATCAGGACGCCGACGTCGATCCCGATGATGTCCCCCTCGATCAGCGCGCGGTCGGGCGACGGGATCCCGTGCACGACCTCTTCGTTCACGCTCGCGCAGATCGAAGCCGGGAACCCGCCGTAGCCCTTGAAGGCCGGGCGCGCCCCCGCGTAGGACCGGATGATCTCCTCGGCGACCGCGTCCAGCTCGCCGGTCGTGATGCCGGGGCGAACCCGCTCGGACATCGCCTCCAGCACCTCGGCCACGACCCGGCCGCTGGCGCGGATGCGCTGGATCTCGGGCGGGCTCTTCAGCGTCACCATGCTGCGGACGCCGGTCGTCACGACCCGCTGCCCGCGGCGTCGAGCCGGCGCCGGATCTCCCGCTCCACCTCGGCGATCGGCCGATCGCCGTC
>DATLFF010000206.1:0-8241 GCA_035524915.1 Gemmatimonadota bacterium
CGACTCGGCCTTCTGCAGCACGCCCACCGCGCCGGAGCGGTCGCCCATCTCTGCGCGGGCGCGGCCCAGGTGGTACCAGGCGAAGCCGTTGGTGGGGTCGATCCGGGTGGCCTGCTCGAGCCGCCGCGCCGCCTCGCCCGGCTGGCCGGCGATCAGGTAGCCCTTGCCCTCCTCCACCAGCCGGTCGCTGGAGCGGCGCGTGGGCGTGCCCGCGCCGGGGTCGGAGGCGTTCGCGCGGTCGGTCGAGATCTCGCGCGGCGGCGGGGGCGGGGCATCATCGTCCCGGTCGTCCCGGTCGTCGCGGGCCGGCTCGGCGGCCGGGCGCGAGGGGGCCTCGTCGTCGCCGCCCCGCCCGCGCCCGCCGCCCGACGCGCAGGCGGCCGTCACGAGGGCCGACAGCAGCAGCGTCAGCGCGCGGCGGCTCAGAAGATCCACCACCCCTCCTCTCCCCCGGGCCCGTGGATCTGGCACTCGAACTGCGGCTCGGTGCCCTGGACGAACACCTCGTAGCGGGTGACCGGACAGCCGGGCGAAGCCAGCTCGCCGGTGGAGGGGTCGATCTCGACCAGCACGATGTTCCGCGGCGCGGGGAAGTCGGGGCTCCGATCCCCGTAGCCCGACGATTTCATGAACTCCACCCAGATCGGCAGCGCCCCCGAGTCGCCGTAGAGGCCGATCGAGGCGTTGTCGTCGTAGCCCACCCACACCAGCGCCACGATCTCCGGCGTGTAGCCGACGAACCAGGCATCGCGCGTCGAGTTCGTGGTTCCCGTCTTGCCGGCCGCGCGGCCACCGTAGCCCAGCCGCCGGGCGCGGGCCGCGGTGCCGGAGTCGAACACGTCCTGGAGCATGTGGTTGACCAGGTAGACCGCGTCGGCGGGGAGCACCCGGTCCATCCGGACCTCCCGGTGCTGGACCACCCGGCCGTCGTCGTCCACCGCGGAGAGGATCGACAGCGGCGTGGTGCGGATCCCGCCGTTGGCGAGCGTGGAGTAGGCCGAGGCCAGCTCGAGCGGCGACACCTCGAACGCCCCCAGCGCCAGCGACGGCACGGCCTGGAGCCGGCTGTCGATCCCGGCGATGCGGGCGGTCCGGGTCACCCGGTCGAGCCCGACGTCCAGCGCCAGCCGGCTGGTCGCGACGTTCATCGATTGGGTGAGCGCGGTCCGCAGGCTCACGGGGCCGTGGTAGTTGTTGTCGTAGTTGGCCGGGGACCATGTCTGGCCGCCCGACACCACCTCGAACGGCACGTCGTCCACGATCGACGCGGGACTCCAGCGCCCCGGCGTCAGGAACGCGGTCAGGTAGACGAACGGCTTGAACGTGGAGCCCGGCTGGCGGCGGGCCTGCTCGGCGCGGTTGAACTGGCTCGACCCGTAGTCGCGGCCGCCGACCATGGCGCGCACGAAGCCGGTCTGCGGGTCCATCACCACCAGCGCGCCCTGCAGCTCCCCGGCGCGCCGCCCCAGCCGCGGGTAGCCTTCCTCCAGGTGCGCGACCCCGTCGGCCAGCGACCGCTGGGCGGCGATCTGGTATCCCATGTCGAGCGTGGTGAAGATCCGGAGCCCCTCGCTCTCCAGCAGGCTCCGCGGGTAGCGCTCCGCCAGCTCGCGCAGCACGAAGTCCACGAAGTGGGGGGCGTCGTTCCAGCGCGGCTCCATCTCGCGCACGCGCAGGGGCTCTGCGCGGGCCACGGCGTACTGGTCGTCGGTGATCCGGTCCTGGTCGTGCATGAGGCGGAGCACCAGGTCGCGCCGCTGGCGGGAGTTGTCGGGGTTGCGATGGGGGTTGTAGCGGCCGGGGTCGCGGATCAGGCCGGCCAGCGTGGCCGCCTGGGCCAGGTCCACCTCGCGCACCGAGCGCCCGAAGTAGTAACGGGCGGCCTCCTCGATCCCCATGATGCTGGAGGCCCCGCGCTGCCCCAGGTAGATCTCGTTGAGGTAGGCCTCGAGGATGTCGCGCTTGGGGTACTTGAGCTCGAGGATCACCGCCATCGGCGCCTCGATGAGCTTCCGCCGGTACGTCCGCTCGGCCGTCAGCCAGTAGTTCTTGACCAGCTGCTGGGTGATGGTCGAGCCGCCCTGGGTGGTGCCCCGGGCGCGGATGTTCGCCCAGGTCGCGCCCAGCATGCGGATCGGGTCGAGCCCCGGGTGGTGATAGAAGCGGGCGTCCTCGATCGCGAGCACCGCCTCGACCACGTGATTGGGGATCTCGTCCAGGTCGATCGGGGTGCGGTCTTCCATGTGCTGGTCGAAGATGACCCCGATGATCTCCGGCTCGAGCGCCGCGCTGGCGAGCTCCTCGCCGCTCCGTCCGTGGCTCACGCGCCGGATCGCCCCGTCGCCCACCTCGATCCGAACCGGGTAGGCCGCATTCTCGCCGTCCGGGTAGGCGAAGGCGTGCAGGTAGACCAGCCACCGGCCTTCACCCTGGGCGTACTCCCCGGCCTCGTCCACGCCGCCGGCCTGCTCGAGGTAGCCGAGGCGCCGGAGCCGCGCCTCGAAGTCGGAGCCGGAAAAGCGTTTGCCGGGATGGAGCAGGTATGCGTCCGAGTACACCTTGGACGGGACGTTCCACTTCCGCCCCTCCCACTTGCCGGTCACCTGTCGCTCGAGGACCACCATCCAGGCGGCGAGCGCCACGGTCGCCACGGCCGCCACCGCCGCGAGCGCCCGGAAGACGCGCCGTCTCGTCTTTCGCTTGGCCATCCGATCGTTCCGATTCGGGGTATGCGCCGTCCCTGGGGCGAGGGCCGGCGAAGAGCTCGTGTGAAGAGGGAATGTACACCCGACCCGGGCAAAAGATGCGGGGCCCGCGCCCGCGCGTAGGGCTCAGCCCTCCAGGATCCGGAGCCAGTTCCCGCCCAGGACCATCGCCAGATCGGCTCCCCGGCAGCCGCGCCGTTCGAGCTCGGTGGCCACCTTCGGCAGGTCCTGGACCCCCGCCATCCCCGCCGGCAGACGCGGCACGCCGTCGAAGTCGGAGCCGAGCGCGGCGTGCCCCGGCCCGGCCACCTCGATCACGTGCTCCAGGTGGTCCACGATCGCCGTCCAGTCCACCTCCGCCGGCCGGGCCGGGTCCAGGTAGGCGGGCATGAAGGCGATCCCCACGAGCCCGCCGGTGTCGGCCACGGCGCGAATCTGATCGTCGGACACGTTTCGCGGGTGGGGGCCGCGGGCCTCGGTGCAGGCGTGGCTCACGACCACCGGCCGGCGCGAGATGGCGAGGACGTCGTCCACGGTCGAGGCCGCGGCGTGGGAGAGGTCCACGATCATCCCGACCCGCTCCATCTCGCGCACGACGTCCCGGCCGAGCGGGGTGAGGCCGCCGTGGAGGGCCTCGCCGCCGCCGGCGTCTCCCAGATGGTTGGAGTTCATCCACGTGAGGGTCAGATAGCGGGCGCCGAGCGCGCGGAGCCGCTCCACGTTCTCCACCCGCCCCTCGAGCGCCTGGCCGTTCTCGACCCCCGCGAGGAGCGCGACGCGCCCGCTCGCGGCGGCCGCCCGCACGCCGGCGGCGTCCTCGACGAACGCGGCGAGGTCGGGGTGGGCGTCGGCCGCGTCCCGCACGGCGCCGAGGAGCGCCGCCGAGCGGTCGAACGCGCGGTCGGGCGCGAACGCGGGATCGACCCAGGCGGCGAAGAACGCGGCGTCGAGCCCGGCCTCGCGCATGCGCGGCAGATCGACGTGAGTGGCATCGCCGCGGAGGCCGACGTCCACGCGGTCGTCCAGCATGCGGAGCGGCGTGTCCACGTGCCCGTCGAGAACGAGGGCGCTGCCGATCACCATGGACTCGAAGGTAGCGGGAATCCAGCCGGGGGAGCCGTTCGCGCCGTTGAATCGTCCGACTCCGGATGTCGTCGAAGAGAGGCCCCCGCCGTTTTTGCTGGCGTCACCAATAATTAGGTCGCATATTATTGGGTATGGTAGATTCTTCGCTTCCCCGTGAGGCGGCCTGCCGCTTCGCCGAGTCTCCCCTCGCCGAGAAGCTCGGCCCCGTCCTCCTCGTGCTGGGCCGGCTCGTCGGCCGGCGACTCGAGCAGGCGCTCGCCGCAGCGGGGCTCGGGATCACGCCCGCGCAGGCGCGGGTCCTGGTCATGCTCCATTTCCACGACACGCTGAACCAGCAGGCGCTGGCCGCGGTGACCGACGTGGAACCTTCGACGCTCGTCCGCACGTTGGACGTGCTCGAGCGCGAGGGCCTGGTCGTGCGCGAGCGGGACCCGGCCGACCGCCGCGCCTACCAGGTGCGGCTGACGCCGGCCGGGCAGGCCCGGGTGCCGCGGCTGTTCGCGCTGTGGGACCAGGTCGAGAAGGACCTCTCGGAGGGGCTCGAAGAGAAGGACCAGCGGGCGCTCCGCGAGCTCCTCGAGCCATTGATCGAACGGATGTCGACGGGAGAGACGCCATGCGGATGAGCCTTCCGGGCGGGCCAAAAAATGGGCGGCCCGCCGAAACGGGCCGCCCGGGTGCGGCTCCTGCCGGGTCAAACAGAAGCCGCGGGTTGACCCCCGGAAGGAGGACTCCCGGGAATCGGGTCGGGCCGTGCGGCCCGACTACCCTCATAACGTACAACATCAGGTGGGCGTTCATCCAGACCCTCTTAGCGGTTTCTATAACGGGGGTCGCCGCCGCCCAGGATCCACCCCCGGCGGTCCCCCCGGACACGGTCGCCGGGATCCCGCTGTCGGTCGGGGAGGCGGTCGCCCGGGCGCTCGAGACCCACGAGCGGGCGCGGATCGCGCGCGCCGCGGTGGACCGGACCGAGGGCCTGGTGCGGGAGGCGTACGCCAACGCCCTCCCCGCGATCGACGGCTCGTACCGCTACACGCGGAACCTCCAGCGGCCGGTCATCTTCTTCAACCAGGGCGGCGAGACCCAGCAGATCACGATCGGGGACGAGAACGAGCACGCCTTCGGGATCACGGTGGAGCAGCCGATCTTCGACCGCTCGCTGGGGGCGGCGGTGCGGGCCGCCGGCCACGGCCGGGCGGCCGGCGAGGCGGCCTACGAGCGCGCCCTCTCGGACGTGGCGCTCCTCACGCGACAGGCCTACTACGACGCTCTCCTCGCGCGGGCTCGGACCGAGGCCCGGCTGAACGCGCTCCGGCTGGCCGGGGCGCGGCTCGAGCAGGTCGAGCTCTTCCACGAGATCGGCACCGCGGCCGAGTTCGACCTCCTGACCGCGCGGGTGGGAGTCGAGAACGCGCGTCCGCCCCTGATCCGGGCGCGGAACGAACACGTGCTCGCCCTGAACCGGGTGAAGCGGATGAGCGGGCTGGCGCTGGACGCCGGGATCTCGCTCACGGACAGTCTGGGATACGCACCGGTCGAGATCGGGCTGGAGGCGGCGATCGCCCGCGCGGCGGTGGAGCGCGACGACCTCGCGGTCCAGCGGGAACTGGTGGCGGTGGCCGAGCAGCTGGTGGCCGTGGAGCGCTCCGACGGCTTCCCGACGCTGGCGCTGGAGCTCGGTGTGAGCCGCCGCGCCTCCTCCGCCGACCTGGTCCCCGAGGACCGCGACTTCAGCCAGTCCGCCTCCGCCGCGCTGGCGCTCCGGATCCCGATCTTTGGCGGCCGGCGGGTGGAGGGGCGGGCGATCCAGGCCGAGGCCACGTGGGCCGAGGAGCGCGAGCGGCTCAACGGGCTCGAGCGGGACGTCAGGCTCGAGGTGGTGGACGCCTGGCAGTCGGTCCAGGCCGCCGCCGAGCAGGTCGAGGCGGCCGAGGGCGCGCTCTCGCTCGCGCGCCGCGCGTACGACATCGCCCTGGTCCGCTTCCGCAACGGCCTCTCCACCCAGCTGGAGCTGAACGAGTCGGAGCAGGACGTGTTCGAGGCCGATACGAACATGGCCGAAGCGCTGTGGTCCCACATGTCGGCCGCCGCGGCCCTGGCCCACGCCATGGGGGACCGGTGAGGCGCGCCGCAGGACCGGTGAGGCCCGCGGGAGCCGCGCCCGGGGGCGTCCTCGCGGCGCTCGGGCTCCTGGCTGCGCTCGCCGGGCCGGCCGCGGCCCTCTCGCAGGAGCCCCCGGTGGCCCTCCCCGGCAGCGACGCGCCGGCCCCGCCGCCCGGCGGCATCGTCGGCCCCGAGCGCCACTTCGCCCTGGGCGCCGTGATCGGCACGCTCCGCTGGGACGACGACGCGCCGTACGACGACGGGCTCGTGTGGGGGCTGTC
Source organism: Gemmatimonadota bacterium (assembly GCA_035524915.1). Classification (GTDB taxonomy): domain Bacteria; phylum Gemmatimonadota; class Gemmatimonadetes; order JACCXV01; family JAHWKZ01; genus DATLFF01. Next base: position 6,179 of record DATLFF010000206.1, read on the forward strand.
CCTGGAACGGCGACTCTGGTCGTTCATCCGCGGCCGCGCGGGCCTGACCGCCGGGTCCACGTCCCTGGTCGTGGAGGGGGGCGAGGTGGACGTCTGGGCGATGGAGTTCGACCTGCAGGTGGTGGTGGGCGCCGACGTGGGCCCGCTGGCGGACCTGCCGGTCGTCCCCTACGCGGTGGCGGGCGTGGGCTCCCTGGTCACGAACCCGACGGGAGACGGCGCCGGCGAGCTCCCCACCCGCTCGCAGTCGAGGTGGAGCTGGGGTGGCGGGGTCCGCGCCCGGATCGCCGAGCGGTGGGAGGCGCGGGCCGAGGCCACTTCGCGCGCGGTCCGGCTGGCGGACCCGACCGACGGCGAGAATCTGGAAACCGATACGATCCACAATCTGAGGATGGAAGGGAGCCTCCAGTGGTTGCTCTGAGATCGATTCATCGCGCCCTCGCCGGGGTCGCGTTTCTGGCGGCGGGTGGGGGGGTCGCCGCCTGCGGCGGTGGCGAGTCCGGCGAGGGGCCCGGCGCGGCGGTCGTCGACACCGTGCACGTGATCGCGATGGACGTGCCGGCCACCGTGGACGCGGTCGGCACGATCGAGGCCGATCACCAGACGGCGGTCGCGGCCGAGGTCCGGGGCCAGGTCTCGCGCATCCTGCGGGACGAGGGCTCGGTGGTCGCCGCCGGCACGCCGGTGATCCAGCTCGATGCGGGCCCCTACGTCTTCGCCACGCAGTCGGCGGCGGCGGACCTCTCGCGCGCCCAGGCGACGCTGTCGGCCGATGAGAAGCTCCTGGCGCGCTACGAGGCGCTCCTCGCCGCCGGGGCGATCGACCCCGCCACCTACGAGAACCTGGAGGCCCGGGTGGAGAGCGGCCGCGCCGCCGTGGCGCAGGCCCGGGCGGCGCTCGCGACCGCCCGCTGGGACCTCGGCAAGGCCACCATCCGCGCTCCCTTCGCCGGCACGGTGGGAAGGCGCCACGTCCAGCTCGGCGAGTACGTGGACGCCCAGCAGGAGGCGTTCGATCTGGTGGACGCCCAGCCGGTCGAGATCCGCTTCGCCGTCCCCGAGCTCTACGCCGGACGCGTCCAGGCCGGCGCCGGAGTGCGCTTCCGGGTGCGCTCCGACACGGTCTCGGCGCGGATCGCCCAGGTGAACTACGTGAGCCCGCAGATCGACGCCGGCACCCGCACGTTCGAGGCGACCGCCACGTACTCGAACCCCGACCTCGCGGTGCGGCCGGGCGCCTACGCCGAGGTGCAGCTGACGACCGAGGTCCACGCGGACGCGCCGGTCGTGCCCGAGCCGGCGCTGGTGACCGAGGGCGCCGACAACTGGGTCTACGTGGTGGTGGACGGCAAGGCCGAGCGGCGCAGGGTCACGGTCGGGAGCCGGGTGGACGGCCGGGTGGAGATCGCCGACGGGGTCCGGCCCGGCGAGGTCGTGATCGTGGCCGGCCAACACGGGCTGCCCGACGGCGCCCCGGTCGCCCCGCGGGGCCGGGCGGAGCTCGAGATCGAGCGGGAGGGCTGAGCCGTGGTTCTCTCCGACACGTCGATCCGTCGGCCGATCTTCACCATCATGGCGATGACGGCGCTGGTCCTCTTCGGCTACCTGGGGTACCGGACCCTCGGTGTCAACTCGTTCCCCGACGTCGACTTCCCGAACGTGACCGTGACCACGATCCTGCCCGGCGCGAGCCCGGAGGTGGTCGAGTCGGCGGTCACCGACGTGATCGAGAACGAGCTCCTGGCGATCGAGGGCGTGCGCCACATCACGTCGACGTCGCGCCTCGGCGTGTCGAACGTGACCGTGGAGTTCCAGCTGGGCCGCGACATCGACATCGCCGCCCAGGACGTGCGGGCGAAGGTCGCGGCGGTGCAGGGCCAGCTGCCGAACGACGCCGAGCCGCCGTCGGTGGAGAAGCTGGACATCAGCGCCCAGCCGGTCATGTGGATCGCCCTGATGGGCCCCGACCCGCAGATCGTCGGCGAGTACGCCCGCTGGACGATGCGGCCGCGGCTCCAGACGGTGGACGGGGTGGGGACCATCCTCCTCGGCGGCTACCGCGA
>DATLFF010000207.1:0-3102 GCA_035524915.1 Gemmatimonadota bacterium
GCCAGGGCCGGCGCGGCGATCATCGATGCGCCCGCGATCCCGATGAGACAGGTCGTCTTCGAGCTCATGGGTCATCCGCTCGCTGAGGGGGTCGGATTCGGCGCGGCCCGAGGGAAGAATCCTCTATCGCTTGGACGAGGCAGGGGGATGGTCGTTTCAGGGAGCGGCCGAGCCGAGGAGCCACGCGGCCCGGCGGCGGACCCCGGGAGAGGGATCGCCCTCCGCGGAGGCGCGGACGAGATCCGTCACCTCGGGATGGCCGGCTCGATCGGCCCAGAGGGACTGGAGGGCGGCCAGGCGGACCGCCGCGTCGGGGTCCTCCCGCGCGGCCTCCGAGCGTGCCGCCAGGGTGGCCGGATTACGGGATGGCTCCCTGTCCTCCGGAGTAGAATTGCGCATCCGACGGCTTCTGCCATGTCTCGCCTTGCCGGCTGGGATTCACCCATTCCGTCGTCCCCTTCTTCCTGAGGACGATGTTGCAGGCGTAGAGGTTACCGTCGGCGGGATCCTTGCCCTCGTCCGCGCGGACCGCGACCACGACGGTCCCGGAGTAGCTGCCCGTGCCGTCCAGGGAGAACGTCTGGAGGGTTTGACCGATGACTGCCCCGGGGGAAGTGGTATCGCGCACCTCGCAGTCCATCGCCGCGGCCTCGACGTCCTGGTGAAGGTTCTGCACCACGACACTGGTGGTGAACGTGAAGTGGGGGTCGCCGATCATTGTGCGCTGAGCCCGGGCGGCTGCCGGAACGAGGACCAGAATGATGACGATCAGCACCTGCTTCATAAGGTCTCCTCTCTGAGTCCGGTCATCCGTACCGCGGGTGTCACGATAGCCTTCGGCTGAAATCGCAGACCCGTCATGCGGACGCCCGGCGTCGTGATCGCGACCGGGACTGCACGCAGGCCGGTCATCCGGACCGCGGGTGTCCCGATAGCCTTCGGCTGAAACCGCAGACCCGTCATCGCCACGTGCGGGGTCGTCACCGCCCGGACCGGCGCGGGGGTCGGCGCGAGGACGGGCTGGGCGGTCGGCGCGAGGACGGGCTCGGGCGTCGGCGCCGGCGCGGGGGCCGCGGGCGGCCTGACGACAGCGGGGCCGGGGTTCGGAGTGTCGGGCCGCTGGGCGGCCGCGGTCGCCGGCGCGAACAACGCGGCGGCGAACAGCAGGACGAACAATCTCATGGGCGCTATGCTCGTCGCCTCGCATGGGGGGACGTTTCGCGGCGCCGGACCGCGCCGTCACTTGTTGGACAGGTCGAGCGGCCTCTCGTTTCACTCCACGGGTATGACCCCATCTGTGGTACCCACGAGCCATGCGGCCCGGCGGCGGACCTCGGGAGAGGGATCGTCATCCGCGGCCATGCGGACGAGTTCCTCCACTTCGGGATTCCCCGCCCGATCCGACCAGAGGGACTGGATCGCGACCAGGCGAATCCCCGGGTCCGGGTCCTCCCGCGCGGCCCGCGAGCGCGCCGACAGGACGGCCGGGGTCGGGGGACGGAACGCGAGCGCGTCGAGCGCTTCCAGCCGCACCGCCGGAGCGGAGTCCGCCGCGAGAGTCCCGAGGATCAGGGACTCCGCGGCCGGATCGCGCACGAACCGGAGGGCGCCGACCGCTGCCGCTCGGATACCCGGCGAAGGATCGCGGAGATGCTTCCGAGCGGGTCCCACGGCGAGGGGCGAGCCGGTGTTCCCCAGCGCCAGGAGGAGCCGCCTGGCCGCCTCGCCCTCGGGTGCGGGACCGTACGCAGCGAGCAGGTCCTCGACGATTCCGGCGGCGCGCTCGGGCGAATCGGCGGCGACCTGCCGGGCGAGCACCCCCAGGGCGAGCCGCGCCGCGTGCGCGAGATCGGGATCGGGTCCGTCCAGCGCGAGCCCGGGGCCGGAGGTCTCCAGCGCCAGCTCCCGCAGCGCGGCCTCGGCGGCGGCGGTGGCGGGATTCACGGAGCCGAGGAGCGCGATCAGGAGCGAGGCCACCGGGCGCTCGTCCAACCGCCGCCGGAGGGCATCACCGAGGGCCCTGTGCGCGTCTTCGGTCCCGGCCGCGGCCAGCGCCTGGCCGATCGCGGGCAGCGCGCGGGAGTCCGCCGGGGCGCGGGCGAGGACCCCGGCCAGCGAGTCGGCCGCCGACGGATCGAGCACGGCGAAGGCGCGGAGCCTCTCCCGTAGCGCGGCGGGCGGCGCCCCGGCCTCCGCCTCCACGCGGGCGAGCTCCGCCAGGGTCGCCTCGAACGTCGCCCCGTCGATCGCGCGCCGCGCCTCCGCCGCACGGGCGGCGGGGCCGGGCTCCGCCGCGACCAGGGACGACGGAGGCGCCGACCGCGCGAGCGCGGCGGCCAGGGCGGGACCGTCGGCGGGGGCCTCGTCGACCGTCCCGAGTCGCAGGGACGTCTCGGTCCGGGCGAGCCGCCGCCCCCCGATCGTGATCGTCTGGCTCTCGCTCCCCTCCGCCGCCACCAGACGCCGACGCGCGACGTCGTAGCGGGCCGTCAGCGCTCCGCTCGACTCGACCGCCATCCCCGCGACGGGGTCGAGCGGCGCGTCCGCCGGCGTGAGATGGCGGAGCTTCCGTTTCTCGATCGTCAGGAGCGGCCCGTGGGTGCCCGCCGCCGTGTCGTGGACGGTGTAGCGCGCGACATAGCGGCCGTTGGGCTCGTCCTCCTCGATCTCCCAGGTCCGGCCGGCAGGGGCGTGGGGGACGGCGAACTGGAGCGAGGACAGGAGGAAGGTCACCATCCCGCGCTGGAACGGACCCAGCTCGGGATCGAAGCGCACCGCCCCGATCCGTCCGGCAGGATCGACGTGGGCGAACGCGGGCCGCCCGAGGGCGTCGGCGATCCGCGCGGCGTCGTCCGGGACCTCGACGCCGTCGGCGCGGAACGAGACGGAGACCTCGTCGACCCGGTACGCCACGATCGTGGAGTCGCCGGCCTCGACAACGGTCGAGGCCAGGAGGGCGCCCTCGATGCGCGTCTCGAACCGGCGCGGCTCGCCCGCGCCCCCGAGGAGCGTGGCGGCGGCCTCGACCGTCCCCGCGCTCTCGAATTGGAGCGGCCAGCGCAGCGCTCCCGTCTCCTGGGCCGCCGAAGGCGCGGCGGCGGC
>DATLFF010000208.1:0-29622 GCA_035524915.1 Gemmatimonadota bacterium
ACCACCGCACGCGGAACCGGTACCGCAGCGTGGTCTCGCCGTTCGCCTCGACCGGGACGTCGAACCGCACGGTGAAGGCGTCGAGATCGCGGTGGGAGTGGGAGGAGGAGAGGAGCTCCCAGTCGCCCGGCAGGGGCTCGATCACCTGCACGGTGACGGCCTCGTCCTTGTGGTTCCGGATCACGACCTCGAACGCGGCCTCGTACACGTGGCCGCTGGTGATCACGTCGAACGCGGTCTGCCGGCGATCGGCGACGATGTCGAACGCCTCGCCGACCTTCAGCCGCAGCCGCTCGTCCCGCGGGGTGTGGTCGATGCGGTCCTCGCCGACGAGTTGCAGCGTGCCGTCGGTGTCGGCCTGGTAGAGGCGCACCGTGCCCGCCGGGAGCGCGATCCCCAGCCCGTTGTCGCGGTCGTTCTCGAACTCCTGGTACACTCCCACCTTGAGGCCCTGCTCGCCGCCGTAGCTCTGGGTGTAGTACCACGGGGCGCCCGCCAGGACGTAGACCTTCTCGGTCCGGACGTTCGTCCCCTCGAGCAGGCGGATCTGCTTGGTCTGGTTGTTCTTGATCGTGGTCGGCCGGGGCAGGTCGTAGAGGTGGTACTCGTAGAACGTCCGCTCCTGGAACTCGGACTCGTCCCGCGCCGCGGCCGCCTCGGCCAGCATCCGGGCGGCGTACTGGGGAGTGGGCTGGGGAGCGCGGTGGATGTCGCCGGCCACCAGCTTGAGCCGCGCGTCCGGGTAGGTGGCGCCGCTCCGGTTGTCGATCGTGACCCAGCCGCCCAGGTCCAGCCGGCGGCTGTCCTCCGACAGCGTCACCACGTAGTCCGCCTTCCAGGTGAGGCCGCCGGTCAGGTAGCTCACCTCCACCGGCTCGTTCCCGGCGCGCCCGCTCCGCAGGGTCCAGACGAGCGTGGGCGAGGACCGCAGGTCCCCGCGGAGCGCCGGCAGCACCACCCGGCCGGGCGGGTTCAACGCGATCGAGTCGCCGATCTGGTAGACCATCCCGCCCTGGGTGGAGAGGAGCTTGGCCTCCACCGAACGCTCCTCGCCGTCCAGCGTCATGATCAGCGTGACGGTCTCGCCCACGTACTTCTCGAGCAGCGCCGCCGGCGTCAGGAGGTCGAACTCGTAGTTCTGTTCGAGCACGTCCACCTCGCCCGGATGGCCGAGCGCGCGGAACGCCACCGAGGTCGGGTCGATCTGGCTGGCCACGTCGCGGAAGGGGAGCGTGAAGATTCCGCTCTGCAGGCCGAGGGTGCGCTGGTCACGGACCAGCCCGAGGTTGCCGTTGTACACGGTGACCGCCAGCGCGCGCGGGACCGGGTCGGGGTCGTCGCCCCGCGCGGGGCCGATGGCGGCGGCCACGGCCACGCCGATCGCCGCCAGGGTGGTGAGCTTTCGTTTCATGGGAGCCTCCGGTTTCCAGGGTGAAGGTGCGTTCGATCCACCCTGGATACCGTCCAGGCGCCGGGATATTCCCGCGAGCGGCTACTCCGGCGGGCCGCCGATGAAGGCGGCCAGGCTGTCGGCGAGCGCGGTGGCGGAGCCCAGCTGCGCGGAATCAGCGTCCGTCGGGGCCACGCCGTCGGCCGACAGCGTGTCGCGCCAGAGGGATAGCGCCGCGCCGGCGGCGGCCGAGTCCTCGACCGCCAGCGCCGCGCGTCCGACCGCGAAGTAGCGGTCGAGGGGCGAGGTCGGGGCATCGCGCGCGGCGGCTTTCCCCGCGTCCGCGTCGGCTTCCGCCCGCCGCTGCCGGAGGAGCTCGCCCGCCACGGCCTCGCGCGCCGGCCGCTCCTCGTTCGCCTCCGCCTCCCGGACCCCGGCCTGGACTTCGGCGCCCGCGGCCTCCGACGGCGGGGCGGCCTCGTCGCGGTGGACCGCCGGCGGAGCCGGCACGGGCGCCGGCCGACCCGGGGCCTGGGCTCTCCCGAGCGGCGACTCCACCGGCGGTCTGGCGGGACCCTCGTCGCGGGAGCCGGGCGGGGCCTCGGGCGGCGCGGCCTCTCCGGGCGGGGCCGCCCGCTGCAGTGGGGCCTGCTCCGCCGGCGCGCCGAACCGCCCCGCCTCCTCCGGTCCCCGCACCCCCCGCTCGACCAGCACCCCGACCGCCACGACCGCGACCAGGACCGCGGCCATCTGCGGGATCCAGCGGGCCCACGCCGGCGCCGCCGACCGCCGGCTTGCGGTCGCGGCCAGGACGGCGGCCCGGCGGGCGGCCCAGTCGGGCTCGGGGCCCGCGGCGCGCTCCTCGGCGTAGCCCCGCGCCACCGCGCGGGCGAACGCCTCCATCTCCTCCTGCGCCGCGGCGCACCGGGCGCACACCGCCAGGTGGGCCTCGGCGCGGGCGCGATCGGGCCCCTCCAGCTCGCCGGTCCGGAGCCGGTCCAGGGTGGGATCGTCGAGGTGCACGCTCTCGTCCTTCAGGGCCAGGTCACTCCTTTCGATCTCAGGCAGTCGCGCATCTTTCCCCGCGCCCGGTGGAGCCGCGACATCACGGTCCCCTCCGGCGCGCCGATGGCGCGGGCGATCTCGGCGTAGGAGAGGCCGTCGGCGTGGCGCAGGTCGAACGCCTCGCGCTGGTCCTCCGGCAGCGTCCCCCGGCATTCGGCCAGCGCCCCCGCCAGCTCGTTCCCCTCGGCCCGGGTCGAGGCATCGCCGGGATGGGCGACCGGCGGCGCGTCGTCCGCCGACAGCGACACGAACCCCCGGACCTTCTGTCGACGCAGCACGTTCAGGGCGCGGTTCCTAGCGATCGTGTACAGCCATGTGTAGAAGCGGTAGGCCGGGTCGTAGTCGCCCAGGTGCTCCCAGGCGCGCACGAAGGCCTCCTGCACCACGTCGTCCACGTCGTCGGGATCGTTCAGGAGCCGCCGGACGGCCCACCAGAGCCGCCGCTGGTGGCGGTCGATCAGGATCCCGTAGAGGTGGGACTCCCCGGCCCGGATCCGAGCCACGACGTCCGCTTCCTCGCGCCGGTCCGCGTCGTCCCCGTTGATACCCGCGACCTCGTCCGGCATTCCCTACGACGGGTGCGAGCGGACCGGGGTCTCTCCGGGGAGCCCGGCGCCGCCGTTGGCCACCACCTCGGCGGCGGTCACTCGGAGCTCGTCGTCCAGGTTGGAGCGGACGGCGGCGAGGAGCCGCCGCGCCCGCTGGGCGGCGTCGTCCACGATCCAGCGGGCCCGGGTCACGTGGGCCTCGGCCTCGATGCCCTCTCCCGAGCGCCGGCCGGCGTCGGCGCGAGAGAGCACGGTGGCCATGCGGTAGAGCCAGGTCACCGCGTCGGCGAGGCGCTCGAGCACCAGCTGCCGCTCCACGATGTCCCGGCCGTGCCGGCGGAGCGCCCACTCGACCGTGCCGGCCAGATCGGCCACGCCCTCGGGGAGGGAATCGGCGATCGCCGCGATGTCGGGGTGCAGCTCCGGCAGCTCGGGCTTCGAGAGGGCGCGTCGCGCGCGACCCTTCGCGTAGTCGGTGAGGAGGCCCATCTGCTTGATCGGGTCGCGCAGCGCCCGCGCCACCGCCTTCAGGTTGGCGCCCGGCTCCTCGAGTCCCGAGAGCGCCGCGTAGAGCCGCAGGATCTCGTTCGTCCCCTCGAAGATCTGGTTGATCCGGGCGTCCCGCAGGTGCCGCTCCCAGGGGTAGGCCCGCATGTACCCCATGCCGCCGGCGATCTGCACCGCGTCGTCCACGATCCGCCACAGGGTCTCCGAGCAGTGGATCTTGCAGACGGCCGATTCGATCGAGAAGTCGGTGTCGCCGCGGTCCACCAGCGCCGCCGCCGTGTGCACCATGGACTCCATCGCGTAGATGTCCATCGCCATCCGGGCGAGCGATTTCTGGATCAGCTCGAACTCGGCCAGCGCCCGCCCGAACTGCTCCCGCTCGGTCGCCGCCCGGGTCGCCTCGGCCAGTACCGCCTTGGCGCCACCCACGCAGCCGGCGGCGAGGCCCAAGCGGCCGGAATTGAGGATTTCCATCGCGATCTTGAAGCCGCCGCCGGGCTCGCCCAGCAGGTTCTCGGCGGGCACGGCCACGTCCTCGAAGTGCACCTCGGTGGTGGAGGAGCCGCGGATGCCCAGCTTGTGCTCCTCGGGCCCGGTGGAGACACCGGGGAGGGTTCGCGGGACGATGAAGGCCGAGATCCGGTCCACGGCCCGGCCGTCCCGCTCCACCTGGGTCTGGGCGAACACCGTGAATACGTCGGCGAAGCCGCCGTTGGTGATCCAGATCTTCGAGCCGTTCAGGATCCACGCGCCGCGCGCCTCGTCCCAGCGGGCGCGGGTGCGGATCGAGGCCGCGTCGGAGCCCGAGGTCGGCTCGGTGAGCGCGAACGCGGCGAACTTCCCGTTCGCCAGTCCCGGCAGGAAGCGCCGCTTCTGATCGTCCGTGCCGAAGAGCAGGATCCCCTTGAGTCCGATCGACTGGTGGGCGCCGAACGTGACGACGATCGAGCCGTCGATCGTGGCCACCGTCTCGAACACCCGCGTGTAGAACGCGGTGGAGGCCCCGAACCCGTCGTACTCCGCGGGCACGAGGACACCGAAGATTCCCATCTCGGCCAGTCCCTGGAGGACGTCCGGCGGGATCCGGGCCTCCTCGTCGATCCGCACGCTGTCGATCCGCTCGGCGGCGAAGCGCCGCATCGAGTCGCGCAGCAAGCCCAGCGTCTCGGCTTCGTCGGGATCGAGCTCCGGGTACGGGAACAGCAGGTCGTTCGCGATGTGGCCGAGGAAGAACGGCCGGCAGACGCTCACTCCGGTTCTCCGGTGGGACGCGCGTCGGGGAGCCGCCGGGCGAGAAAGATGCCGGCGATCAGGACGAGGAAGCCGAGCGTGACCAGCGCCACGCTGTTGGTGGCGAACGCCTCGAACACCGGGGCCGTGCGGACCGGCAGGTCGCGCGACCACTCGCGAGCTTCCTGGAGCTCCCGGTACCAGCCCAGGACCGTCCACACGGGTACCACGAGGCCCATGACGGCGAGGAGCCTCAGCGTCATTCCTCCCCACCGCGCCGACCCTCGGCTGCGCGAGGCCACCGCGTAGACGGCGAGGATCGCGAGCGCGTCGACGCCGAGGAACCCCAGGGCGGCCGCCGAGAACAGGGGATCGAGGCCGTCCATCTCAGAACCCGTGGAGGCTCGGCTGCTCCTCGGGCGGGGCGCCGGAGGGCCGGCCGTAGAACCCGCCGTCCCAGCGGGACCGCTCGAGGAGCGCGTCCGAGGGCTCGAACCGCGACCCGATCGCCGTGGTCCACTCGGCCAGCCGGTCGGCGATCCGCTCGAGGCCGACCGAGTCCGCCCACCGCATGAGACCGCCGCGGAACGGCGGCCAGCCGATCCCCAGGACGAGCGCGAGATCCCCCTCGCCGGCCGTGGCCACGACGCCATCGGCCAGCGCGCGCGCGGCCTCGTCCACCATCGGGTAGAGGGTGCGGGAGACCAGGTAGTCGTCGTCGTAGACCGTGGCCTCGGCGTCCGCCGAGGCGGTGGCCAGACCGATCTCCTCGCGAAGCGACTCGTCCGGCCCCTTCCGCTCGCCCCCCTCGTAGCGATAGAAGCCGAGCCCGGACTTCCTTCCCAGGCGGCCCGTGTTCTCGAGCCGGTGGAGGAGCGGGCTCGGCTTCATCCGCTCGGGGAACGCCTTCTCCATGACCTTCCCGACCTTGGCGGCGACGTCGAGCCCCACCTCGTCGAGCAGCGCCAGCGGACCCATCGGGAGGCCGAATTCCTCCAGCGCACCGTCCAGCTCCTCGATCGCCACGCCCTCGGCGTAGAGGTGGGCGGCCTCGTTCAGGTACGGGAACAGAAGGCGGTTGACCCAGAAGCCGGGGCCGTCGGCCACCACGATCGGGGTCTTCCCCAGCTCGCGGGCCAGCGCGTGCAGCGTGGCCACCGTCGCTTCGGACGTGCGCGTGCCGCGGACGACCTCGACCAGCGGCATCTTCTCCACCGGGTTGAAGAAGTGTAGGCCGCCGAACCGGTCTGGCCGATCGAGCGCCACGGCCAGGTCGTCCACCCGCAGCGAGGAGGTGTTCGTGGCCAGGACCGCCGCTTCCGGGACTTCCCGCTCCACCTCGGCCAGCACGCGGCGCTTGATCTCGAGGTCCTCGACGATCGCCTCCACCACGGCATCCACCCGGCCGAAGCCGGTGTAGTCCACCGTGCCCGAGATCCGGTTCAGCAGGTCGCGACGGGCCAGCGGCGTGAGCTTCCGCCGCTTCTCGGCCGCGCGCGCGATGCGCGCCGCGTGGGCGAGCCCCTCGGCCACGCGGGAGAAGTCCACGTCCTTCATCCGCACCGAGACGCCCGCCCACGCGGCCACCTCGGCGATTCCACCGCCCATGACGCCGGCGCCCAGGAGCCCCAGCCGCCGGACCGGTCGCGCCGGGGCCTCCACCGGCGGTCGCCGGGCGGCCTCCCGCTGGCGGTAGATCCACATCAGGTGGCCGGCCACCGGGTTCTCGAAGAGGTCGGCCACGGCGTCGGCCTCCGCCGCGAGCCCCGCATCGAACCCTTCTCTCAGCCCGATCTCGATCACGTCGATCGCCACGAGTGGAGCCGGGTAGCGACCGCGGGTCCGCTCCCGGGTCCGCTTCCGGGCCTGGGAGAGGACGATCCGCCGGCCGAGCGGGTTCTTCTCGAGCAGCACTTCGGCGAGCCCGCCGCCCCCGGGACCCCCGGGCACGTCGCGCCCGCGAGCGGCGGCGACGGCGGTCTCGGTCGCGATCTCGAGCAGCCGGCCCGGCGGGACCGCCTGGTCCACCAGCCCGATCCGCTCGGCTCGCCGCGCCGACACGCGACGCGAGGAGAGGATCAGGTCCAACGCGTCCTGGAGCCCCGTCACGCGGGTGGTCCGCTGGGTGCCGCCCCAGGCCGGGACGATGCCGAGCTGGACCTCGGGGAAGGCCAGCCGGGTGGCGTCGTGGTCGCTGGCCACGCGGAACGAGCAGGCCAGCGCGAACTCGAGGCCGCCGCCCATGCAGGCCCCGTGGATCGCGGCGACGGTGGGGACCGAGAGGTCGGCCAGACGCTGGAACGCGACCTGACCGCGGCGCGCCAGGCCCCTCGCCTCGTCCGGCGAGCCCACCGCCGCCAGCATCTCCACGTCGGCGCCGGCCACGAACGAGTCCGCCTTGCCGCTGGCGAAGACGATTCCCGCCAGCTCGTCGTGCCCGGTCAGCTCCTCGAGCACGCGCTCCAACTCGTCCAGCGTCTCGCGCGTCCAGACGTTCACGCTCCGCCCCGGCACGTCGAAGGTGACGCGGGCGATGCCGTGGTCGTCCAACACGTAGTCGAAGGCGTACACGGGTCCGCTACTCGATCCGCGAGAAGATGATGGATCCGCCCTGTCCGCCGCCGACGCAGGCGGTCGCCAGACCGCGATCCGCCCCGCGGCGGCGCATCTCCAGAAGCAGCGTCAGCGCCAGCCGGGTCCCCGTTGCGGCGATCGGGTGGCCGAGCGCGATCGCTCCCCCGTTCACGTTCAGGATCTCCTGGCGGAGCTCCCCGATCGGCTCGGATCGCCCGATCCGCTCCGCCCACGCGCGCGAGGGGAAGACCTCCATGTTCGCCAGGACCACCGCGGCGAACGCCTCGTTGAGCTCGATCAGGTCGACGTCGGCGAGCGCGAGGCCCGCCCGGTCGAGGGCGATCGGCGTCGAGGCGGCGGGCCCCAGCCCCATGCGCTTCGGGTCCACGCCGGCGTAGGCGAAGGCGTCCATCCGGCCCAGCGGCCGGAATCCGGCAGCCCGCGCGCGATCCTCCTCCATGAGGAGGAGGGCTCCCGCTCCGTCGGTGATCATCGACGAGTTTCCCGCGGTCACGGTGCCGTAGCGGCGGGCGAAGACGGGCTTGAGCCGCTCGAGCGCCTCGAGGCTCTGCTCCGGCCGGTACCCCACGTCCTCGGCCACCACGTCGAGGTAGCGCGGCGGGACGAACACCGGCGTGACTTCGTCGGCGAAGAGGCCCTCGGCCCACGCCGCGGCGGCTCGCTGGTGGGAGCGAAGGGCGTACTCGTCCTGCGCCCGGCGGGACAGCCCCAGCTCCTGGGCCAGGACCTCGGCGGTCTCCCCCATGTTGAGGCCGCACACCGGGTCGGTGAGCCCCTGGACGAGGGCGACCACGGGCTTGAAGTGGGACGGACGAAGCTGGGCGGCGGCGGAGACCTTGCCGCCGATCGACCGCGCCGAGGAGAGGTCCTGCATGACGTCCGAAAACTCGTCGGGGAACTGGAGCGGCACGTTCGACATCGACTCGACTCCGCCGGCGATGACGACGTCGGCCTGCCCCAGGGTGATCTGGTTGAAGGCGTCGGTGATGGACTGGAAGCCGGAGGCACAGTTGCGGGCCACCGAGAACGACGGCACCTCGAGGGGGATCCCGGCTTCGAGCGCGGCCACGCGCGCGATGTTGGGCGCGTCCGACGGCGGGGCAGCGTTGCCGAAGATCACCTCGTCCACGTCCGAGGGATCGATCTCCGTCCGATCGAGAAGCTCACGGATGGCGACCCGCGCCAACTCGACGGCGGGCACCTCCTCCAGGGCGGTGCCCGCCTTGGCGAACGGCGTCCGCACGCCGTCCACGACCACGACGCGCCGCGAGTTCTCCCAGCGCCGCGCGGGTTTCATGGCGCCCCCTTCCTCAGAACACCGGCTGGAGCTCGGCGTTCTCTCCGGAGAGCTGGATCGCCTGTTCCCCGCCGGCCGCATCCACCCGCAGGTTCCAGCGGTACTGCTGGCTGATCGATCCCGGGACCGGCGCGGTCCCCAGGATCCACCAGGTGCCGTTGGGGACGGTCACGACCGCGGCTCCCTGCGCGTCGGTCTCCACGGACTGGATCGGCCGGTCCCCCGTCCGCTCGACCTCGGCGGAGACGAACTCCGCCTCCGGCCAGGCCCGCTCCTCCCACTCCTGGCGGCCCTCGCGGTACTCGTTGCGCACCTGCGTGTAGGTGTCGGTGACCTCCTGGCAGCTCGCGAACCGCTGCTCCTCGCGCTGGACGAGGATCTGATAGCGCTCGAACGCCTCCTGGTACGCGCTCGAGGTCTGGTCGGAGATCGCGGTGGCCTGCTGGCGCACCGTTTCGATCGAGTCACCGGTCGCACGGTAGGCGGTGCAGACGTCCTGGTAGATCCGGGAGAGCGAGCGCAGCGAGTCCGCCACGGGCGGCTCACCGGGCTGGGTCTCGGCCTCCAGCTCCGCGTAGAGCTCGTCGATGTCGTAGGGGACGATGTCCAGCTTCACGTTCGTCAGAGGCACGACCTCCCCTTCGGCATTCTCGCCCTGGGCCTGGATCGTGAGCTGGGTCTCGGTGCTGCACGCCGCGGACGCCAGGATCAGCGCCATGGCGGCGGCCAAACGCGGCTTCTCCACGCGGGCCCTCCTGGAGTTGAGTGTGTGCGTCGACGACAACTTACCGCGCCGGCCGGCCGGAGCAACGCCGATCACTGCACGGTCGCCCCGGCGGGCACCACCAGCGCCCGGGTGGCTTCGCCGGAGAAACGCCGGCGACCGAAGGCGCCGAGCGCCTCCGGCGTCACGGCGTCGAGCGCCGCCTGCCAGCGATCCCCGAAGTCCTGCCCCAGCCCGTAGGTCTCATACTGCCCGAGGCGGGAGCCCTGGGCCGCGTTGGTCTCGGCGCCGATCAGGAACCGCCCCCGCAGGTGGCGCCGGGCGCGCTCGATCTCGTCCTCGCCGACCGGCTCCTCGGCGATCCGGCGGAACTCGCGTTCGAGCCCCTCGGCCGCCTCGCCCACCCGCTCGGGGTCGGTCACGATGTACCCGGCCTGGTAGGACCCGTCCACCCGGTCGTCGTAGAGGGACGACACCTGGTAGGCCAGGGACCGCTTCTCGCGCAGCTCCACGAACAGCCGGGACGCCATCGATCCCCCGAGGATCGCGTCGGCGACCCGGGCGACCGGGTACTCGGCGTCGCCGTACGAGGGAGCGGGATAGCCGTGGACCAGGTAGGCGGCCTCCCGGTCCACCTCGAGCCGGCGCGTGCCGGCACGGGGCCGGTGCGCGGCCGGACGCTCCGGTGGTGGCGCCAGGGGGGTGCGGCCGAACGCCGCCTCCAGGCGATCCACCAGCGTGTCGGGGTCGAACCGGCCGACCGCCACGACCACGCGCGGGACCGGGCGGTAGAACCGCCGCGCCGCGGCCGCGATCCGGTCGCGGTCCATCGCGGCCACGGTGCCGCGGTATCCGA
Source organism: Gemmatimonadota bacterium (assembly GCA_035524915.1). Classification (GTDB taxonomy): domain Bacteria; phylum Gemmatimonadota; class Gemmatimonadetes; order JACCXV01; family JAHWKZ01; genus DATLFF01. The sequence continues at coordinate 10,213 of DATLFF010000208.1, forward strand.
TCACCGGCTTGTGCGCGGGATGTCCGCCGTAGAACTCCTCGCGGAAGAGATCCATCGCCCGGGTCATGAGCTGATCCTCCCGGGCCTCGATCTCGCCGAGGGTTCGCTCGACCTCCGTCTCGACCTCCTCCTGGGGAAAGACCGGGCCGGTCAGGACGTCGAGGAAGATCTCGAGCGCGTCCTCCCACGTGGCGGAGGTCGCCCGCAGGCTGGCGGATCCCAGGTCGACGCCGGCGCCCGTATCGAGATCGGCGCCCAGATCGCCCAGCGCGTCCTGGATCTCGTGGGCCGTGCGGGTCGCGGTTCCCCGCGGCAGCAGGTTCTGCACCATGCGCGAGATCCCGGCCTCGGCGTCGTCCTCGTACAGCGAGCCCATCGGGAGGAACGCGCGGATGGACACGATCTCGTTGGCCGCGAGCGGCCGGGTCAGGACGGTGGCCCCGCACGACAGCGGGTGGCGCTCGTGCTCAAGCGGCATCGGGGCCCACCCATGCGCGGACGGCGCGGTCGGGGTCGAGCCACCGCGCCAGCGCTTCGGAGACGTCGTCGGGGGTGGCGGCGGCCAGCGCGTCGAGGACCTCTCGCCACGCGCCGGCGTCGTCGAACAGCACCTCGAACTCGCCCAGCGTGCCGGTCATCGCGGCGTTCGTCTCGTTGTCGTAGGCGAAATCGGCCAGCAGGGTGGTGCGCGCCCGCCGCACCTCCGCCTCGCTGACGCCGACCCGGGCGGCGGCGTCGAGGACGGCGGCGATCTCCTCTTCGACCGCCGGCCGTCGCTCGGGAGGGTGGACCGCGTCCACGCCGAGGAGCCCGATCCGCTCGAGCCCGAACGTCCACGCCTGGACCGCGGTCACGAGGCGCAGCTCGTCGACCAGCCGGCGGTGGAGCCGCGACACGTCCCCGTCGCCGAGGATCGTGGCCCCGATCTCGAGCGCGCACGTCTCCGCGAGCTCGCGCCGGCCGGGCGTGGGGAAGGCCAGCGCCAGGTACCCCTGACCGACGGCCATTTCCGACTCGGCCAGCGCCCCGCCGACGGCCGGGGGGTCCGGTTCGGCCGGCGGCGCGCCCGACGCCGGGAGGTCGCCGAGCCGGGCCTCGACCGCGTCCACCACCGCGGCGGCGTCCACCGCCCCCGCCACCGCAACCACCAGGCGGTCTCCGGTGTAGTGGTCGCGCCAGTGGCGGGTGAGGTCCTCCCGGTCGATGCGGTCGAGGGAGTCGGGCGTGCCCAGGATCTCGCGGGCGTAGGGGCTCTCCCCGAACGCGGCCCGGGTCAGGAGCGTGTACAGCCGGCCGGTGGGCGAGTCGTCCTTGCGCCGGATCTCCTCCTTCACCACGCGGCGCTCCCGGTCGAGCTCGTCGGCCGGGAACACCAGGCCGGTCAGGTGGTCGGCCAGGAGATCCAGCGCGGTGGCGAAGTGCTCCGACGGGGCCACGATGTAGTAGTGGGTGTATTCCATCGAGGTGGCGGCGTTGTTGTAGCCGCCCATCTCCTGGACGATCCGGTCCATCGTCCCCGCCGGATGGCGGTCCGTCCCCTTGAAGAACATGTGCTCGAGGAAGTGCGAGATCCCGGCGTGCTCGTCGGTCTCGTGGAGCGCGCCGACCGCGACCCAGCAGTCGACCGCGACCAGTGGCAGCGTCGGATTCTCGCGGACCCGCACCCGGACCCCGTTGTCGAGCCGCGACCGGACGAACGGCGCCGGCGCCGGATCTCCCGCCCGCCCCACCCTCTCCAGCCGGCTGGTGATCACGCAGCGCCTCCGCTCCCGGGCCCAAAAAAAACGCGCCGGCCCAAGATCGGACCGGCGCGCCAAGATGTCCCCGCCCTCAACCTCAGAGCAACCGGGCGGTGCGTACGACCCACGATGTCGAAGGCGTCGTCAAGCGCCGAAGATCAAGGCGCGCGACGGCGCCCGGACAATCAGTCGGCGATGGCGTCTGGGAAGATGTATCTCAGCGGATCCACCGGATCCCCGTTCTCGTGGACCTCGTAGTGGACGTGGGGGGCGACCGAGAAGCCGGTGGAACCGACCAGGGCGATGGTGTCGCCGCGGCTCACCCGCTGGCCGGCGCGCACCAGCACTCGCGAAGCGTGGGAGTAGGTCGTGCGGACGCCGTGGCCGTGGTCGATCTCGACGTAGTTGCCGTGACCGTTCTCCCAGCCCGCCTTCACCACGGTGCCCGCCGCCGTGGCCACGATCGGGCTGCCGCGCCGGGCGGAGATGTCGATGCCGTAGTGGGGTCGGACGTCGTGGAAGATCGGGTGGCGGCGGCGCATGGAGTAGGTGCTGGAGAGGAAGCCCGAGGCGGGCCAGATGGAAGGCGTCGCTTCGAACCGGGCCTTCTTCGCGGCGATCGACTTTCGGACGTCCTCCATGCTGGTCGCCACCAGCTCGCTGCGCCGGAGGAGCATGTCGAGCGAGGTGGTGACCGAGGCCACGCGGTTGTTCAGCTGCCGGTCGTCGGAAACCCGGGGGCCGCCGACCGGCGTGCCGGGACCACCGACCCCGACCGCCTGGACCTCCAGCGGAACGGGCGGTAGATCGGCCACGAGGCGGAGCTCCTGCTCGCGATCGAGCAGGTCTTCGAGCTCCTGCCCGAGCGTGGCGACCCGGCCTTCCATGCGGGAGAGCTCGCTCTTCAAGCGGGTGTTCTCGCTGGCGACGCCGTCCGAAGTGTCGGAGAGGAGAGAGGGACCGAGGACCCATTCGCCCACAGCGGCCGCGGACAGACAGAAGGCCAGGATCGCGACCACGGCGACGGAAGCGACCCGGCGGGTTACCGCCACCGATCGGACGTCGCTCTTCTCGTGGGGGATGTACATGAACGTGCCGAATGGATGGGACAAGATCAAACCTCCGACATATGGCAAACTGAAGGAGCGGCATGCACGCCGCCGTATGGGAGCGATACGACCGTGATGGTGGTATTGTTAGCCACCTGACGATACTGCAAGGGCCCCGGGGTGTCAACCGGCCTGCCCTGCCCGGAAGTCATTTGCAATTCCCATTCCACTCCATTTCGCGTATCCGCGGCGGGAACCCGATCAGAACACCTCGATGTTGACGAACCCCAGCGGATCGGCCGCGAAGGCGGCCACGAGCTCCTTCAGGCGGGCCTGCAGTACGCTCAGCTGAAGCCAGAGTTCCTCGTCGTGCAGGAGCCGTCCCGCCGTGCCGCGCCCCTCCGTGAGGCGCGCGTCGAGGTCGCGCACCGAGACCCGCAGATCGGCGAGCGCGGCGTCGAGCTCCTCGCGGTGGGCCCAGTCGCGGCCGGGGCCGTGATCCAGCGAATCGGCGAGCGCCTCGAGGCGCTCGGCCACCCCGTCGATCTGCTGGGCGAGCCCCGAGTCGCTCCGCCACGACCCCCCGACGCCGGGGCCCGTGTCGATCAGGGCGAGGAGCGACTCGGACTCGGCCGTCATGCTGTCGATCCGGCGGCGGAGCTCGGCGTCCTCCGAGATGAGCCGCCCGAGGCTGCCGGCGCCCGCGTCCAGCTTGACCCGGATCTCATCGGACAGGGCGGTGATCTCCCGCGTCTCGTTGAGCGCGCGGGAGAGCCGGGCCAGCACGATGTCCCAGTCGATGGAAGCCACCGTGAGGATCTCGCTCCCGGTCCCGAGCGGAGCTTCGCGGACATCCCCCGGCGTGATCCTCACGTACCGCTCGCCGCCCATCCCGATCGACGCCAGCTGGGCGCGCGCCGACGGCGTGATCCATGGCCGGTAGCGCTCCTGGATCGAGAGCTCCAGCCGGATGTCGCGCCGCTCCAGGTCGGCCCCCGTGATGGGCAGGAGCGTGTCCCCCGGCGACGGCGGCGCGGCCCCGGCGGGGACGATCTCCAGGTTCGCCACCTTGCCGGCCGGGATCCCGCCGATCTCAACGGGGGAGCCCGCGCGGATCCCCGCCGCGTCGTCGAGGTCCACATAGTAGGTGACGACGTCCGGCAGGAAGGGGCCGCGCTTGGCCCCGGCGAGGAGGATCACCACCGAGGCCAGGGTGAAGACCGAGACCACGACGATCCCGACCTTGAGGTCTCCCCAGGAGGGCTCCCGGCGTCCCGCCACGGTCCGCTACGCCCCGGCCGGCTCGAGCCGGGCGTAGAGGGGGGCTCCCGGCTCGACGCGCTCGCCGTCCAGCACGCCCCACCGGAGGTCGTCCGCTCCCGGAGCGGCCGGGCGGCCGAGGGAGCCCAGCGCGCGCGCCGCCAGCTCCGGCGCCACCGGCCACAGGAGCGCGGCCGCCAGCCGCACCGCCTCGGCCGCCTGCAGGAGCGTGGCGGCCACCTCGAGCGCGCCTCCCTCGGCCTGGATCCGCTTCCAGGGCTGCCGCCGCTCCAGGTACTCGTTGGCCGCGCCCACCAGGGCCATCACGCGCTCGAGCGCCACGTGGATCCGCCACGCCTCCCACGCCTCGGCCACCGAGCCCGGCACCTCGCGGCCCCCGGTCAGGATCCGCGCCAGGTCCGCCAGGACGGCCTCGTCCGCGGCGATTCCGGCGACCTCGGCGCGGGACGGAAGGCGGCCCTCCAGGTACCGCTCGACCATCCGCGTCACGCGCGAGAGCAGGTTGCCGAAGTCGTTCGCCAGGTCCGAGTTGAGCCGGTGGACGATGGATTCGTACGAATACGTACTATCCTGTCCGAGGACCATCTCCCGAAGCAGGTAGTAGCGCAGCCCGTCCACCCCGAAGTCGGGCACCAGGTCGTCGGGGCGGACCACGTTCCCCACCGACTTGGACATCTTGCCCCCTTCCCAGAGCCACCACCCGTGAGCCAGGATCGACCGCGGGAGCTCCCAGCCGAGCGCCATCAGCAGCGTGGTCCAGTAGACCGAGTGGGTGGTGAGGATGTCCTTGCCGATCAGGTGGACGTCGGCCGGGTGCGCGTTCCACGCCGCGATCGCCCGGTCGGCGGTCTCCGCGGGCGACTCTCCGGGCGCCGGATCCACCGTGCCGGTCACGTAGTTCAGCAGCGCGTCCACCCAGACGTAGGTGACGTACGAATCGTCCCATGGGAACGGGATCCCCCAGGGGAGCCGCTCCCGGGGGCGCGAGATGCAGAGATCCCCGAGCGGCTCCCGCAGGAACCCGAGGACCTCGTTGGCCCGGCTCGCGGGCTGGATGAAGCCGGGGTTCGATTCGATGCGTCGGATGAGGGCGGTCTGGAAGGCGCTCATCCGGAAGAACCAGTTCCGCTCCTCGATCTGCTCGACCGCCCGGCCGCACTCGGGGCAACGGCCGTCGGCCACGTCCCTGTCGGTCCAGTAGCGCTCGTCCGAGACGCAGTACCACCCCACGTAGGCGGACTCGTAGAGGAGCGGCTCGCCGTCGGGCGTGGTCCCCGCCTTCAATCGCCCGAGGGCCGACTGGACGACCGCCCGGTGGTCGGAATCGGTGGTGCGGATGAAGCGGTCGTAGCGGATCTCGAGGGCGTCCCAGTTCGCCTTCCAGGTCTTCGCCATCTCGTCCACGTGCGCCTGGGGGTCGAGCCCCCGCCCGGCCGCCGCGCGGGCCGACTTCTGGCCGTGCTCGTCGGTGCCGGTCAGGAACCGCACGTCGTCCCCCAGCACGCGGCGTCGCCGGGCCAGCACGTCGGCCAGGATGGTCGTGTAGGCGTGGCCGATGTGGGGACGGTCATTGACGTAGTAGATGGGGGTGGTCAGGTAGTAGCGGGACATGGGGGCAATGTAGGAGCCGCGGACGGGCGCTACCACGCGGAGGCCCGCGCCGGCCGCGTCGTCCCTCTCTCACGGCTTGCGTGCCCGGACCTGGGCGCGGCCGCCCGGATCCCCCTCGAACCGCACGTCCACCATGCCGGCATCGGCCAGCCACCGGCGATGCTCCCCCCGGGTGTAGGCGCGACCTCCCTCGAACAGGTTGAGGAAGACGAGGTTCGACAGAACCGTGCTCTCGGGCGTGAGGCGGGAATCGTCCAGGATCCGGCCGATGATGATCATCTCGCCGCCCGGCTCGAGCGCGGCGGCGACGTTCCGGATCACGCGACCCGCGTCGCTGGGGGGCAGGACCTGGACCACCGCGCGGAGGACCGCCACGTCATACGTCCCCGGCGGGGGCGACGCGGCCACGTCGGCGGCCACGATCCCTACCCGTCCGCCGGCCCCGGCATCGGCGACGAATCTCTCGGCGACCGGGACGACGGCGGGCAGGTCGATCACCGTCGCCCGGAGATCGGGGCACCGCTCCGCGAGCCCGATGGAGAGCCCGCCCGAGCCGCCCCCGACGTCCGCCACCGACCGGCGGGCGGAGAATTCTCCGCTCGCCGCCAGGCTCCGTCCGGCCTCGAGGGCCTCGCCGTGAAGACCGCCCAGGAAGGTGGCCAACTCCTCCGGCGACATGGTGGCGAAGTCGATCTTCGCCGCCGGGGATCCCTCGCGGATGGAGTCGGCCGTCCGGAGCGCCGCCTGCCACATCATCCCGAGCGACTCCTCGAGCGGGCCCAAGTAATGCGGGCTGCCGCGCACCAGGAAGCGGGCCGCCTCGGGCGCGTTGCCGAACCTGCCCTCGCGATGCTCCAGCAAGCCGGCCACGACCAGCGCGTAGAGGAGGGCCTCGAGGCGCTCCGGGTCGAGCCCGAGATCGGCGGCCAGCCCCTCGGCGCGCCGGGGTTCACCGGCCAGCGCGGAGAAGAGATCCAGCTGCATGCCCGCGAGCATGGCGAAGGACGGGAGCGCGCCGAAGACCAGCCGCTGAATGGCGTCCGGCGGCGGGCCCGGGCTCGTGTCCGGGGACCGGACGCTCATCGCGCCGCCGGCGCCATCTCGTCGAAGGCGCGGAGCGCCAGCCAGTAGAGCAGCGTCGGCGTGGGGTTGGCCCAGATCCGGGCGCGCACCCTCAGCAGCGTCCGGGCGGCGCCGGCCAGGCCGTCGGGGCCCAGCCGCTCGGCGGCCCGCCGGTACTCCTGGAGCCGCCCCGGGTGGTGGAGCGGCACGCCCTCGTCGCCGATCGCCACCGCGAGCGCGTCCTCGACCATGCCGGAGAGGAACTCGAAGACGTGCTCGTGCCGCTCGCGCACCCGCGGAAGATCGGCGTCGAGCAGGAAGGTGTACGGGCTCTCCTCGCCCAGCGCGCCGGCGGCGAAGACGCGCGCGGCGAGATCCTCCAGCTCCAGGATCGAGGGGTCGGCGAGCTCGAGCGCGCGTCCGGGCCGGCCGTCGGCCAGCGAGAGGAGCGCCTCGGTCTCGGCCGGTTCCAGATGCGGCAGCCGCTCGGCCAGGAACGCGCGGACGGCCGAGTCCGGGACCGGCGCGAAGGCGAGCGACTGGACGCGCGAGTGGATGGTGTCGGGCAGCGCGTCCGGCCGCGTCGCGGTCAGGACGAAGCGGGTCCGGGGGGGCGTGTCCTCGAGGAGCTTCATCAGCATCCCGGTGGGCTCGTCCCCCGGCGGGTGCTGGTCCACGTCGCCCAGGACGAAGATCTGCTCGGACGCCTCGTACGGCGGCCGCGGCGCCGCCTGGGCGATCGCCCGGAAGTCCTCCATGCGGAACGACGCCGGGTGGTCGTAGCCCGCCGGCTCCGCGGGCCGCCGGGCGCGGCGCGTGAGATCGTCTCCGCGGGCGTCCCCCTTGTAGTAGGTCTCCGCCGGCCGCGGGAAGTACCAGTGGACGTCGGGATGCGTGGCGCGGAACACCCGGCGGCAGGCTGCGCAGGCCCCGCACGGCTCTCCGCCGGGCTCCGCCGCCGGCTCCCCGAACAGCGACTCCTGGCCCCCGCCGGCGCGCTCGCACAGCAGCCGCTGGGCCAGCCAGCGGGCCACCGTCTGCTTTCCCACGCCGGCCGGGCCGTGGAACAGCAGCGCCGCGCCCAGCCGTCCGCGCGCGAGCGCGGCGGCGAGCGCCTCCCTCACCCCGTCGTGCCCGTGGACCTCGATCCGCTCGCTCACCGTGCTCTCAGCCATCCGATCGGATCCACCGCGCGGCCGCCCTGCCGGATTTCGAAGTGGAGCTTGGGCCCGACCAGCGATCCCGTCTCGCCGACCGTTCCCACGGACGCCCCCTTGGCGACCCGCTGCCCGATCCCCACCGCGAAGCGGTCCAGGTGGGCGTACAGCGAGTAGTAGCCGCCGTCGTGGTCGAGGATGATCATCTGCCCGTACCCGCCGTTCCAGTCCGCGTACACGACCTCGCCCTCCTCCACCGCGCGCACCGGCGATCCGCGGGGCGCGCGGATGTCGATGCCATTGTTCACCACCTCGGTGTTGTAGACCGCATGCCGCGAGCGGCCGAACCGCTCGAGGATCTCGCCGTTGACCGGCCAGTCGAGCGATCCGAAGTCGCCGGTCAGGGTCGATGCGGCGGGCGCGGGGGCCGGCCGGCCGGCCTCCTCGGCGGCTCGCCGGGCGAGCGTCTCGCGCTCGGCGCGCCGCCGCTCGAGCGTGGCCAGCACGGACTGGATTCGGCGGGTCTCCTCCTCCAGCTCGCGAGCCGCGTCCTCCTGCTCGCCGCGGCGGGACTTGACCCGCTCCAGCATCCGCTCGCGGTCCCGCTCGGTCTGGGACAGCGTGCCGGCCTGCTCCACGTGCGCTTCCCGCGCCTCGGACAGGCTGGAGCGAGCCCGCTCCAGCCGCGCGCGGTCGCGCCGGACGCCGGCCTCGAGCCCCGCGATCCGCTCCACCAGGCGGCGGTCCTGCTCGGCCACCAGCCGCAGGTACTTGTAGCGGCTCAGGATCTCGGGGAACGATCCCGCCCGGAGGAGGATCTCGAACCCGCCGAAGCGCCCCAGCTTGTAGATGGAGCGCAGGCGTCGCGCCAGGATCTGGCGCTTGATCGCGAGCTCGTCCTGGGCCCGCGCGAGCCGCCGGGTGACGTCCTGAATCTGCCCGGCCCGCTCCTCGATCTCGTTCTCCAGGTTCTCGATCAGGTCGCGCGTGACGGTGAGCTCGCGCTCCACCTGGCGCAGCTCCCGCACCACGCTGGTCTCCTCCCGTCCCAGCCGCTGGGCCTCCGCGCGGCGGCGGCGGATCTCCTCCTGGAGCTCCTCGAGCCGCTGGCGCTGCTGCCGGAGCTCCGCCTCCTCGTCCTGAGCGGCCGCGGCGGCCGGGACGAGCAGGGCGAGCGCGAGGATCAGCCCGAGGCCGGCCCGCCTCACCACGTCCGCAGGTGGCGCCTGAGCGCCAGGATCGAGGCCGCCGCACCGAGGATGCCCCCGATCAGGACGCCCAGGACCAGCTGCACCGGGGTGTAGAACTCCAGCGCCAGCACGCGCTGCTCGAGCAGGGTGAAGGTGAACGTCAGCAGGACCAGCGCCGCGAGAGCCCCCAGCACGCCTTTGGCGAATCCCTCGATCACGAACGGCCGCGCGATGAAGCCGGTGGTGGCGCCCACCATGCGCATGATGGCGAGCTCGTCCTCGCGCGACAGCATCACCATGTTTATGGTGGCGGAGATCGAGACGAACGCGATCCCGGCGAAGATCCCGCCCACCACGAGGCCGAGGAACAGCGAGAGGTCCTGCAGGAAGTCGAGCTTGGCCACCCATTCCTCGCCGTAGCTGACGTCCTCGACGAACGGAAAGCGGGCGACGCGGGTGGCGATCTCGGCCACGGCTTCGCCGCGGCGGTAGCCGGGCTTCATCGCGATCTCGATGGACGCCGGCAGAGGGTTGGTCTCGAGGTCGGCGTAGAGGTCGCTGTACTCGGTCAGCTCCTCGCGCGCCTGGGCGAGCGCCTCTTCCTTGGATACGTAGCGCAGCGAGTCGACCTCGGGGTAGGCGGAGACCTCCCGCATGAGCATGGCGCTCTCGCCGGGGTCGGCCCCGTCCACCAGGTAGGCGATTACCTCGACCCGCTCCTCCACGTCCGAGAGCACGCGGTCGATGTTGAGCCACACCAGTCCGAAGACGGAGAGCGTGTAGAGGGCGAACCCGATCGTGAGGACCGACAGCGCGGTCAACAGAGGCGATCTCCGGAACGCGAAGAACGCCTCGCGGGAGGTGTAGTTCACCGCCACGGCGCGACCCCGGCCGGCCGGCTCACGGCTCGGCGCCTGGCTCGGCGCCCCCTGTGTCGTCCACGATCTCGCCCTGGTCGAGCCCGATCACCCGGGCTCGCGAGTGGCTTTCGATCAGGCTCCGGTCGTGGGTCACGAACAGGACGGCCATCCCCCGAAGGTTGATGTCCTTGAAAACGCGCAGGATCTCGAGCGCGATCTTGTGGTCCAGGTTCCCCGTCGGCTCGTCCGCCAACAGGACAAACGGATCATTCACCAACGCCCGCGCGATCGCCACCCGCTGCTGCTCGCCGCCCGAGAGCTGAGACGGGTAGCTGTCCGCCTTGTCCGAGAGCCCGACGGCCGCCAGCGTGCGCATGACGCGGGGCTTGATCTGGTCGGGCGCGACCCCCGTCACTTCGAGCGCGAAAGCCACGTTCTCACGCGCCGTCCGCGTCTTCACCAGCCGGAAGTCCTGGAACACGATGCCCAGCCGGCGGCGCAGGAGCGGCACATCGCGGCGCCGGATCTTGTCCGACACGTAGCCGGACACCCGCACGCGGCCGTCGGTCGGCCGCTCCTCCATCGTGACCAGCTTGACCAGGGTGGTCTTTCCGGCGCCGGAGGGGCCGGTGACGAACGCGAACTCGCCCTTCCTCAGGTGGAAGGTGAGGTCCCGCAGGGCGTAGCCCGTCTTCGGGTAGACCTTCGAGACCCCCTCGAACCGGATCACGCCCCGGTCACGGCCGGTCGGGTCACAGGACCTCCTCCGGGCGAAGCCGCACGTCCACGTAGATCTCTTCCTGCAGACGTCCGACGAACGCGTCCTCGGCCTTCTGCCGGGCGAGCTGCAGGCGGATCCGCGGCGCCATGATCTCGTACGTCGGCGGCTCGCCGCCGCTGGTCCCGAGCAGCACGACCACGCTGAAGCCGGTCAGGGTCTCGACCACTCTCGCTCCGCCGGGCTCCAGCCCGTCGAGCGCGGTCGCGTACGCCGGCGGCAGTTGCGTGGCGTCGATCTCGACCGGCTCGGCCGACTCGGTGTCGCCGGGCATGCGGGCCGCCTGCAGGCTGTCCACGTCGGCCCCGGCGGCGATCCGGTCGCGGATCTCCTCCGCCTCGCGCCCGGCGCGCTCGCGGTCGCCGGACCCCAGCTCGAACCCGACCAGCACGTGGCGGGCGCGCACCTCTTCTCCCCGACGATCCAGGACCTGGATCAGGTGCCATCCGTAGGGGGACTCCACCGGGCCCACGATCTCGCCCGGGGTGGCCGAGAAGGCCGCCTCCTCGAACGCGGGGACCATCCGCCCGCGACCGAACCACCCGAGGTCCCCGTCCTGCCGCGCGCTGACCGAGTCGTCCGAGAACTGGCGGGCCACGGCCCCGAAGTCGCGGCTGGCGGTCAGCTCGGCGAGCGCGCGCTCGGCCTCCTCCCGGGCGGCCGCACGCGACTCCTCCGTGGGCGTCAGGGTGACGGGGATCTCCTCGAACCGGAAGCGCATGGGAAGGGGCCCGAAGGCCTCCTGGTTCTCCTCCCAGTAGGCGCGGATCTCGGCCTCGTCCACCGGCCCCGGCGCGAGCGCGCCCCGCCGGGTCTCCAGGAACACCTGGCCGAGCAGCTCGTGGCGCTTGCGGTCCTGCAGGTCGGCCCGGTACGCCGCCAGGCTTCCCCACTGGCTCTCCCGCAACTGGCGCTGGAACTCCTCCTCGGAGCCGAAGCGCTGGCGGATCTGCGCGATGTCGGAGTCCACCTCCCGGAGCACCTGGTCCTCGGTGACCCGGAGGGTCGTGTCCCGTTCGGCGGCGGCCACGATCACCAGGTCGCGGATCATCTGGTCGAACGTGTCCTCAGCGAGGCGCCGAAACTCCGGTGTGCCCGGCGAAACGCCGAACTGCTCGGCCAGCACGGCGGTCTGCTCCCCCCATTGCGACTGGAGGAGCAGGTTCCCGCCGACGACCGCCATGATCCGGTCGGAGAGATCCTGTCCGGCGGCCGGCGACGCGGCCACCAGCGCCGCGGCGAGCACCGTGGGACCGGCGACGCGAAGCGACGCCCGGCGGCACCGACCGACGCTACTCGTCATCGCCCTCGACCGGAGATTCGGCCCCTCCGGCGGGCGGAACCGCGGCCGGCGGCGGCGAAGCGGGCGTGCCCGACGCGCCGCCCGGCGGCGGGTCCTCGTCCGGGACGTCGCGGCCCGCCTCCGCGTACATCTCGCGCAGCCGCTCCAGGACGTCGTCGAACCGGTCGCTGTAGACCTCCACTTCCACCCGCTCCGCCATGGAGTCGGCCACGGCCTCGACCAGCTGTCGCTGGGCGTCGGGCGCGGAGAGCGCCTGCATGCGCTGCATGCGGAGGACCTCCCGGATCTGGTCGGCCACCTCCTCGAACGGCCGCCCCTGATAGAACTCGCGGTGCTCCTCGTAGTAGACCGCCGCTTCGGCGTCGCTCACCTCGAGCGAGCGCTCCGCCACCCCCCGCAGATAGCTCTCCATGAAGAGGGCGTCGACCTGCTCGTCGAACATCCGCTGCCGCACGGTGTCGAGCACGACGTTCTCCCGCTCGGCGTGGAGGACGAGCAGCCGCTGGCGCACCACCGACGCCAGAGCGGAGATCATCTGTCCCTGGTCGAGTCCGGCGATCGAGCGCCGGTTGGCCTCGGGCAGCACGCGGAACAGGTCGTAGATCTCACCCACAGTGAGCTGGCCTCCCGCGTAGGTGGCGAGGGGCCGGGCCGCCTCTTCGACGGTCGGCTCCCGGTTCTCGCGGACCAGCTCGAGGAGGAAATCCACGTTCTGCTCGGCGAAATCGATCGCGCTCGTCTCCATGAGCCGCGTCACGTACGCTTCCTCGGCCTGCTGGCGGCCGGGTCCCTCGAGCTGGTCCTCGATCTCCTCGCGCAGATCCTCGAACGGACGGCGGCGGCGCTCCTCGACCCGGATGACGTGGAACCCGAACGGGCTTTCGACGACCTCGTCGACGAGCTCCCCGCCGGGGGTCGAGAAGACGGCGTTCTCGAACGTTTCGACCATCTGACCCCGGCCGAACCAGTCCAACATCCCGCCTCCCGGCCCGCTCCCCGGGTCTTCGGAGTGCTCCCGCGCCATCTCCGCGAAGTCGGCGCCGCCGCGGGCGGCCTCGAGCAGCGAATCGGCCTTCGCGCGGGCGGCCGCCTTGTCCTCCTCGGGGGCGGTCGGGGAGACCCGGATCAGGATGTGCCGGGCGCGGGCCTCCTCGGAGACGTTCTCTTCGTACCACCGACGGAGCTCGGCCTCGTCGACGTCCACCGTGGCCCAGACCACGTCCTCGCGGAACTGGTTGATCAGGGCGATCTCCTCGAGCTCGCGGATCTGCAGGCTCTCGGCGGCGGAGAAAACGTGCTGATCGAGGGCGCGCTGGCGCAGGAGCTCCAGGTCGACCAGGTCGTCGACCGCCCGCTGCACCGCGGCGACGCTGGCGCTCCGATTCGTCTGCATCATGTACTCGGCGGCTTCGTCGACGGTGATCTCCACGTCACCGACGCGGGCGACCGCGCCGCCCCCCCCGTCCCCCCCGCACGAGGCGAGCGCGAGAACGAGTGCGATGGCGCCGGAGCGGGCCGCCCGGGCGAGGGTCGGGGGAAACTCGTGGGGCCTCATGGCCAGAATCGGGCTCCTGTCATGGGTATCGATCGACGCGATCACGGGCCGGGGTCGAATGACGATAGAGTGCAGCCGGAACCCCCGCAAGGCCGCGGGGGGCGGGGAAGCGGGCTCCTCTGGAGTACCCGGCCGCCGCCGCACCGGTTCCGTCGAGCCGCTGAACACCCGCGCCGTCGAACGCGACCGCCGGCAGGGAGTCGGGCCAGGAGACCGTCACCGCGACCACGCCCCAGGGCCTCGTTCGGTAGGCCTTCACGGCGCCCCCCGGAGCGGGCCGCCAGTCCGCGAGGGGACCGAAGCGGACGTCCGGGTGCCGCACTTCGACCACGGCCTCTCCGGGTGCGGTCGTCCGGACCCCGACCGCGGGCTCGTTCGGCCACGCGGGCAGCCAGAGCGGGACCCCGACCGCGAACGGAGGTCCGCCCGCGAACCGTCCGGTCCGACAGTGGTGGAGCGCGGGGCCCACGTGATTCGACCACACCGGCACTCCGCCCACGGCGTAGGGCCAGGTGACGAGGGCGTAGGGCTCCTCCGCCGGCCAGTCGGCGACCCGACGGAACTCGGCGCACCACGCGTTGGCGGCCGCGCGGGCGCGCGACCACGCCGCGGCCTCCCGCGCCGCCGGCACGACGAGGATGGCGGCCAGGACGAGCAGGACCGGCGCGGAACGGCCGGCCGCTCGCGGAGCACGCGCCGCGCCGAAAGCCAGCGCGACGCCGAGGGCCGCCAGCGGAGCGTAGGCGCGGCGCGCGCTGATGCCGCCGGCGGCCGTGGCGGGGAGGAGAGGGAGGACCACGATCCCCGCCAGCAGGAGCGTCAGCCGGAGCGCGCCCGCCCGCCGCACCGCCCACAGCAGCGCCCCCACGGCCGCGGCGGCGCCCACGAGCCCGACCGGGAGGATCCACGGGTGCGCGCGATAGGTCTCGATCAGGAACACCTGGCGGTGCGGCGCGGCGAGGAGCACGGGGAAGGTGACGAGGACCTCCGCCCAGTCGCGCGGGCCGGCGAAGCCGCCCGCGGTTTCCACCGGGCGGTGGTAGCGGAGCCACACGGCCGCGGCCCACGCCGCAGTGACACCGACGAGCGCGGCGGGGAGGCGCCACGACGGCCGGGTCTCCGGGGCGGGTGCCGCGCCGCCGGAGCCTCGCACGGCCAGATCATCCAGGGCAAAGACGGCCAGCACCAGCGTGGGCGCGTAGACGATGCCCGCCTCCTTGGCGCCCAGGGCGACCGGCAGCATGACCGCCGGCAGGGCCAGCCAGGCGGCGGTGCCGCCGTCCGCCCGCCGCGCCAGGCCCAGGATCCCGGCCAGCAGCGCGAGCCCGACCAGCGAGTCCTGGCGGCCCGCGATCCACGCCACGTCGTCCACCATCGCCGGGTGGACCAGGAAGAGCGCGGCCAGCGCCCACGCGAAGAGCCCGCCGGGGTCCCGGCCCGCGAGGCGGCCGGCGGATCGCGCCATCCCCCACAGAGCGAGGCCCGCCGCCAGGTGGATGGCGAGGTTCACCGCGTGGTGGAGGCCGGCCGCGTCGCCGGACGCGAGCGCGCGCTCGAGCGCCAGGCTCCCCATGATGAGCGGCCGGAAGTACGTCCCCGCCCCGGCCGGCATGGGGTCCAGGATCGACCATCCCGGCGATTCCAGCGCCGCCAGGTGCGTGTAGTCGTCGGCGACGTAGCCCGCGTTCAGGGCGGGGAAGAACGCGGCCAGGCCGAGGACCGCGAGCCCGAGGGCCGCCAGGCCGGGGCCCGGCCGGGGCGGCCCCGGGCGCGTCCGTCCGAGCTCAGCCACGGGCCGGCGCCACCGCCGCGGGCGCGTCGGCCGCCTCGCCCACCGCCGTCAGGATCCGGTCCAGCGCCGCCGAGAGCGCCGGCAGATCGGCGGCCGTCAGCCGCAGGTGGACCGGCCGGGCGGCGCGCACCTCGACTTCCACCCCGCCGGCGTCGGCCGTGGCGTGGATCGCCTTGAGCCGGGGTTCGGCGTCGTTGCGCCAGCGGAGCTCGGCCGCGGCCTCCTTCGGCCGGACGCGGAGACGGGCCAGCCCCGCGGCGGCGCCAAGCGCTTTGAGCCGTGCGGCCTCCAGCAGATGCGCCGCCGGCTCCGGCAGCGGCCCGTAGCGGTCGGCCAGCTCGGCCCCGAAGTCCTCGATTCCCGCCGGCTCGTGGAGCCGGGCCAGCCGTCGGTAGAGGGCGAGCTTCTGCTGGGCATCGGGGACGTAGGCGTCCGGCAGGTAGGCGTCGGCGTCGTAGGTCATCTCGGGCGGGGCCGCGCGGCGCTCGGGGGCGCCGGTCAGCTCGCGCACGGTCTCTTCCAGGAGCCGCAGGTACGTCTCGAACCCGACCGCCGCGATGAACCCCGACTGGTCGGCCCCGAGGAGGTTGCCGGCCCCCCGCATCTCGAGGTCGCGGAGCGCGATCCGGTAGCCGGCCCCGAGCTCGGTGTGCTCCTCGACGGTCCTGAGCCGCTTCTCCGCCTCCTCGGTCATCTCGGCCCTCGCGGGAGTCAGCAGGTAGCAGTAGGCGCGGTGGTGGGAGCGCCCCACGCGTCCGCGCAGCTGGTAGAGCTCGGCCAGGCCGAAGCGGTCGGCGCGGTCGATCAGGATCGTGTTCGCGGTCGGCACGTCGAGTCCGCTCTCGACTATAGCGGTGCAGACGAGGACGTCCACCTCGCCGTGAAAGAATCGGAGCATCACGTCCTCGAGATCCCGCTCCTTCATCTGGCCGTGGGCGACCGCCACCCTGAGCTCCGGCACGAGCCGTTCCACCATGCGCCGCACGGCGTCGATCGACTGGACCCGGTTGTGGACGAAGAAGACCTGGCCGCCGCGGTCGACCTCGCGGCGGATCGCCTCCTCGACGAGCCCCTCGTCGAGCTCGGCCACCCAGGTGACGATCGGGGTCCGGTCCCGCGGAGGGGTCTCGATCAAGCTCATCTCGCGGATCCCCATGAGGCCCATCTGCAGAGTGCGCGGGATCGGCGTGGCGGAGAGCGTGAGGACGTCGACCGACGTCTTGAGCGCGCGGAGCCGCTCCTTGTGCTTGACGCCGAAGCGCTGCTCCTCGTCGATCACGACCAGGCCCAGGTCGGCGAACGCCACGTCCGGCGAGAGGAGGCGGTGGGTGCCGATCACGATGTCCACCGTGCCGTTCGCCACCCCCTCGAGCGCCGCCCGCTCCTCGGCCGGCGAGTTGAAGCGCGAGAGCGTCGCGATCCGCACCGGGAAGTCGGCGAGCCGCTCCTGGAAGGTCTCCTGGTGCTGGGAAGCGAGCACAGTGGTCGGCACGATGACCGCCACCTGCTTGCCGTCCTGGACCGCCTTGAACGCGGCCCGGATCGCGACCTCGGTCTTGCCGTAGCCGACGTCGCCGCAGATCAGCCGGTCCATCGGGCGGGCCCTCTCCATGTCGCGCTTGGTGGCCTCGGCCGCGGCCCGCTGGTCCGGCGTGTCCTCGTAGAGAAAGGCGGCCTCCATCTCGCGCTGCCACTCGGTGTCGGGCGCGAACGGATGGCCCGGGGCGACTTCGCGGGAGGCGTGGAGCTCGAGGAGCTCCTCGGCCAGCTCGGCGATGGCCGCCTTCGTCTTCGCCTTCTGCCGCTCCCAGCGGACGCCGCCGATCCGGTGGACCGTGGGGGCCTTCCCCTCCTCGCTCACGAACTTCTCGACCCGCTCCAGCTGCTCGACCGGCAGGTACAGGACCTCCCCTTCCGCGTACTCGATCGCCAGCACCTCGACCTCGCCCTCGCCGGAGAGAGCGAGGCGCTCGAGGCCGCGGTACTTCCCGACGCCGTAGTCGAGGTGGACCAGCCAGTCGCCGGGCTCGATCTGGGTCAGGTGGTCGAGCCGCGTGCCGGCGGGGTAACGGCGGCGGCGGCGGACGGAGCGGCGGCGGGCGAAGATCTCGTGGTCGGTGTAGACGGCGAGGCCCGCCTCGGGCGCCACGAACCCCTCGCCGAGGGCCCCCACCGCCAGCGCGACGGACTCGGCGACGTCCCTCGGCAGGAGCTCCTCGAGCCGCTCCATCTGGCCGTAGTTGTCGCACAGGAGGACGGGGGCCAGGCCGGCCGCGAGGTCGTGCCGCAGGGTCTCGACCAGGCGGCGGATCGAGCGCCGGATGGGGGTCGGCTCGCGGGTCGAGAAGCGGACCGCTCCGGCGTCGGCCAGGTGGAGGCCGTAGGTCTCCAGCCGGGGGAAGCCGGAGAGCTCCCGCTCCAGGGCCGCGGGGTCCAGGTACAGGTCGGCGGTCTCGGGGACCACTCGGTGGCCGGCGGCCTCCGCCCGCCGCCGGGCCGCCTCGTCCCACGCCGCCCGCGCGGCCTCGGTGACGCGCTCGGGCTCGTCCACCACGACCAGGGTGTCGGGATGGAGGTGCCGGGCGAGCGGAGCCAGCTCGCCGGCGGCCGTGACCGCCCGGCGGTCCCGGTCGAACGCGCGCTCCCCGGCCTGGCGGGCCAGCTCCGGCCGCTCGCGCGCCGGGAGGATCTCGACCCGCTCGAGCGGCGCCACCGAGCGCTGGGTGGTCAGGTCGAAAGCGCGGATGGATTCGACCGCGTCGCCGACCAGCTCGATCCGGACCGGGTTCTCCGTCCGGTACCCGAACACGTCCAGGATCCCGCCCCGCAGGCTGAAGGTGCCGACCTCGGCCACCATCGCCTCGCGCTCGAAGCCCATCTCGAACAGCCGCTCGAGGAGGGCGTCGAGGTCCACCCGGTCGCCTGTCGCGATCCTCAAGAGCCGCGCCTCCAGCGTGGCCGGCGGGACCACCTTCTGGATCGCCGCCCGCGCGGTCGTCACGCCCACGCGAAGGGAACCCTCCAGGAGCCCTACCAGGAACTCGAGCCGGGTGCCTTCCACCTCGCGCTGGGGGGCCCGGTCCTCGAACGGCAGGATCTCCCACTGGGGGTAGAAGCCGACCCGCTCGGAGCCGACGAGCGCCTCCAGGTCGCCCAGCCACGCCTCGGCCCGCTCGGCGGTCGCGGCCACCACCAGGACGGGCGCGTCCAGGTCCTCGGCCAGGGCGGCGGCGAGCGCCGCGCGGGAGGAGCCCGCCAGGTTGGTGGCCGCCACGCGGGGCCGCGCGGCCGGCGCGCGCAGGGCGGCCAGGGTGCGGCGGTAGGCGGGGTCGGCGCGGAAGCGCTCGTCGATCGTCGGGATCAGCATCGCATCGTGGCCGCCCTCCCGGCGGCCGGCCGCCCGTCGAGGGCCGACAAATTTATTTGTGAGGACGGGCGCGCCGGACGCCCGCCTCTGCGGCCAGACCCGCCAGCGCGAGCGCCAGGAGCCACGGCCAGAGGTCCGGGCCCCGCCGGCGCGGGAACACCTGCTCCGCCCACGCCTCCCGCGGCATCGGAGGGGCGCCCCAGGCGGCCGCCCAGACGGCCGGCGCGGCCGGCGTCAGGTCCCCTTCGGCGGGCTCGCCCTGGACGGCCACGAATCTCGCCGCTTCGCCGGAGGCGCGCACGTCGGAGCCGGACGGCTCGATGCGGTAGAGGCCGGGGGCCTCGGGTCGCGGCGGCGCGCCGCCGGGGCCCACCGTCCACTCACGGGCGGCCGCGCCGGAGTGGAGCGGTCCCGTCACGCGCGCGCCCCCGGGAGGAACCGGGAGCGGGTCGCCGGGGCGGAGCCGGGCCCCGGCCGCGGCCCAGGCCGGGTCCCAGGCGGCCAGGACGGCCTCGGCGACGAGCGGGAAGACGGGCGTGGTACCGAGCCGCGTGACGGGCACACCCAGGGGAACGAGCCAGACCGCCACGGGCCCCCGGACCCAGAGGGCCGGCGCGCCGTCGGCCAGGTCCCAGGTCCAGTCCGCCGGCGGGCCGCCGGCGACGG
>DATLFF010000209.1:0-12660 GCA_035524915.1 Gemmatimonadota bacterium
CCCGCCCATGGCGCGCGGGGAGTGGATCGGGGCCTACGCCCTGACCGAGCCCGAGTCCGGCTCCGACGCGATGAACATGAAGACGACCGCGGTGAGGAAGGGCGACACGTACGTCGTCAACGGGACCAAGATCTGGATCACGAACGGCGGGCTGGCCGACGTGGTCTCGGTCTTCTGCCGCATCGAGGAAGAGGGCGAATCGGGTCCCGGGGCGCTCATCGTGGAGAAGGGCTTCCCCGGCTTCCGCGTGGGCAAGGTCGAGGAGAAGATGGGGATCCGGGGCTCCAACACGGTGGAGCTGATCTTCGAGGACATGGAGGTCCCGGTCGAGAACCGGATCGGCGAGATCGGCCGCGGAGCCCACTACGCGTTCGGAGTGCTCGACGTGGGGCGGCTCGGACTCGCCGCGGCCACGGTGGGGACCGCCAAGGACGCCATCGACCGCTCGATCGCCTACGCCGGCGAGCGGGAGGCGTTCGGGAAGAAGATCGGCGAGTTCCAGGCGATCCAGTTCATGCTGGCCGAGATGGCGGCCGAGACCTACGCGATGGAGAGCATGGTCTACCGGACCGCGTGGATGTGCGATCAGGGGATGCCCTTCAGCCGCGAGTCGGCCATCTGCAAGTATTTCTGCACCGAGGCGCTCGACCGCATCGTCGACAAGGCCGTCCAGCTCCACGGCGGCATGGGGTACAGCGCCGAGATGTGGCCCGAGCGCTTCTACCGCGACGCGCGGATCAACCGGATCTTCGAGGGCACGAACGAGATCCAGCGGATCGTGATCGCGCGCGACCTGCTGAAGCGCGGGGCCTACTGAGCGGCGGGGCCGGCCCGCGTCCGGTCGTGGTGGCCGCGCTCCTCGCGTTGGCCGTGGCCGGCTGCTCCGAGGAGGACCGGCGAGCGTGGGTCTCGATCCTCCCCGGCGGTGGCGAGGAGGACGCCGGGGACACCCCCGGGGTCGAGGGATTCGGCATCTCCGCCGACTCGACCACGGTCCTCCTGGACGGCGACACGCTCTTCACGATCGATCGGCTGCCCCGGTCGATCGTCGGCCCCCTGGCCGGCGCCGCCCTGTCGCCGGACTCGAGCCGGGTCGCCTTCCGTACCGCCGGCCCGGAGTCGAAGGCGGGCGTGTGGACCCGGGCGCGGCAGATCGCTTCGCAGGTCGCAGGTTCCAGCGGTGGCGTGAGAGTCGATCTGTTCCAGTGGTCTCCGGACGGCCGCTTCCTCGCCTGGCAGGGCCGCACGTCCGACGGGCTCACGCGGGTCGGGGTGTACGACGCCGGGATCGGCCGCGAGCTCCGCCACCCCGTCTCGGGATGGCACGCCCGGCACGGGCGAAGCATCTGGATCCAGAGCTGGGTCGACGCGGGGCGCCTGCGGGTGCTGGTGGGGTCGGGCTCCGAGGTGGAGGGAGGCCTCGCCCACGTGTGGGACGGGCGGTCGGGCGGGTTCCTGTACGAGGAGCACCTGGAGCCACTGGCGGAAGCGGCGCCCGCCGGGAGCCTCCTCGTGCCGGGAGGCGTGTTCTCGCTGGACCTGCTGGACGATCCGGTCCCGGAGACGGTGGCGCTGTACCGCGCCGCGGGAACCGGGGCTCCCGCCGCGCTCCTCTTGCGGGATCGCGGCGGGCAGCGTCGGGCGGTGCCGACCGAGCCCCTTGCGCCCCTCTCGGCGCTGGGCGTGACGCAATGGAAGGAGGTCGAGCGAGGGGCCACCCTGCATCAGATCGTGGATCTGACGGGCCGGCCGATCCTGCTGCTGGAGCTGCCGATCCCGACTCCCTCGGGACGGTCGCTCGGCTTCTTCCAGGTGAACCCGGACGGCCGGATCGAGCTCCTGCGGGTCGACGCGCCGGAGGGCGAGCGGCCGGCCGTGTTCTTCGAGGGCCGCGCGGTGGAGGGAGTGGTCGAGCTGGGGGTGATCGACCTGGACGGGGACGGCTCGAGAGAGATCGTGAGCGCTGTCGGGATGGCCGACGCGTCGGGCGAGGCCCGGTGGCAGGCGGTGGTCTACCGCTACTCCGCCGGCCGGCTTACGCTCGCGCCCGAGCTGGAGGCGGCGGCCGTGGCGGCGATCGGCCAGCTCACCACCGAGTAGGGCGCGGCGTGTCGAGCGGCACCCGGGTGGTCCTGCTCCTCCTCGCCGTCGCGCTGGCGCTGGCGCTCCTCCGCACACTGTGCGTCCCGGTCGGGTCCTTCCGCGCCGCGCTCGACGAGCTCGCGTGGGGGATGCCGGCCGACTCGGTGGAATCGCTCCTCGGCCGCCCCAACCGGATCTGCCTCACCCCCGACGCCGGCCACCTGACCCTGCCGGCGGGGGTCGATCCCGCCTCGGTCGAGGGGGCGACCGCCGAGCGGTGGGTCTACTCCGAGCGCCCGCCCCCCGACGACACGCCCCGCGACGCCGGCCCCGGATGCCGCCCGCCGCC
Organism: Gemmatimonadota bacterium; assembly: GCA_035524915.1. GTDB lineage: Bacteria > Gemmatimonadota > Gemmatimonadetes > JACCXV01 > JAHWKZ01 > DATLFF01. The sequence goes on from DATLFF010000209.1 coordinate 2,432, forward strand.
GGCCGCCACGGAACTAGGATTCGACGCCTCGGGACGCCTCCGCTGGCTAGTACGGGAGACGCTGCAGACTCCCGCCGAGATCGGCCCGGGGATTTAGTGGTTCTTGGTGGGCGGGCGCCCGGGTGGGTGGTCCCCCGGGACGCTCAAAAATCCGGCCCGAAAGGGCGAGGACTGCGGAGCGAGACGTCCGCAGAGGGTCTTCGAAGGACGAGGACGGCGGCGCGGCCGGGGACCCACCCGCCCCGCCCCTCGACAGCCCGCCCGACAACTACTCCCGGCGGAGACCCGGCGAAGGATGCTCCCCTTCGACGACGACCTCCCCGTACGGCCGCACCTGCTCCTCGATCGTGGCCCGGTCCCCCGTCGCCACGATGATCATCCTCTCGTCGTCCAGCCACTCGTTGGCGATCCTCTGGACCTCTTCGGGCGTCACCCCGTAGACGGACGACACGAATCCCTCGAGGTAGTCGCGGCCCAGCCCGTGAAGGTTCAGGAACCGGAGCTGGCCGATGATCCCGCCGGGCGTCGAATTCTGGAGCACGAAGGTCCCGGCCATGTAGTTCTGGATCCCCTCCAGCTCGGCCGCCGCGGGAGGCTCGGCCTGGAGCCGGTCGATCTCGTGGAAGATCTCGTGGAGCGACGCGCCGGTGACGTCGGTCGTGACGTCGGCGGTCTGCACCCAGTAGGCGTCGCGATGGCGGGTCGAGACCTGGCTGAACGGGGAGTAGGTGTAGCCCTTGTTCTCGCGGATGTTGGACGTGATCCGCGAGTTGAACGAGCCGCCGAGGAGCGAGTTGGTGACCTGGAGCGCCACGTAGTCCTCGCTGGACGGATCGGCCACCGGCAGGCCCAGGTGGATCGTCGTCTGGACCGCGCCGGGGCGGTCGATCAGCCACACCTTACGCTCGCTGACGGGAGACGGCGGGTTCGTGACCGGGGCCGGCCCGGACGCCCAGTCGGCGAACGCCGCGCGGATCGCGGCCTCGACGGCGGCGGCGTCGAACATGCCGGACACGTAGAGGTGGGCGCGATCGGCTCCTACGTTCGCGTCGTAGAACGCGCGCACGCCGTCGACCGTGTAGGACTGGATCATCTCCGGAGTTGGGAAGATCCGGCCGTACGGATGGTCGGGGTACATGACCTCGCGGAACTTCGACATGGTCATCTGCTGCGGCTGGCTCAGCGCGATGGAGACGTTCCGCACCAGATCGGCCTTGAGCCGGTCCACTTCGCTCGCGGGGAACGAGGGGTTCCGCGCGACGTCGGCGACCAGCTCCACGAGCCGCGGCGCGAACTCGGACAGCACGGTGCCCGCCACGCTGCTCTCGTCGGGACCGACGCTCACGTTCACCTGCCCCCCCATCTCCGCCGCCTCGCGCGCGATGTCCTCGCCGCTTCGGGTGGTGGTCCCCTCCATCATGACATCGCCCATCAGGTCGGCGAGCCAGATCTGGTCCGGGCCCTCGTTCACGTTGCCGGTTCGGAGAGCCAGCTGGACGGTGACCTTGGGGAGCGTGCCGTAGGGGGCCAGCGTCACGTCCATCCCGTTGTCGAGGGAGAACGTGCGGGCCGCGGGAAGCGAGAACTCGCGCGGCTCGCCACCGGCGGGCGGGGTCTGCTGGGCGGAGCCGGCGGCGGGCGCCGCCAGCGCGGCCGCGGCCAGGCCGAGGAGGAGCAGGGTCGGGCGGATCATCGGTCACCTCCCTGGGCGGCGGGGGCCGCCGCCGCGGCGGCCTCGACGACGAGCACGGATCGGTTGGTGGGGCGCAGGTACTCCTCGGCGGTGCGACGGATCAGCTCCGTAGTCACCAGCTCGAACTCCGCCTCCAGCCGGTTGATGCGAGCCGGGTCGTCATCGAACAGCGCGAAGGACGCCAGCAGGTCGGCCCGGCCGAAGCCGAAAAAGCCGCCGAGCGCGTCGTAGAGTCCGCTCCGGCCCTTCACCCGGGCCCGTTCCAACGTGGCCGCGTCGACTCCCTCGGTGCGGATCCGCTCGACCTCACGGTTCACGATCCCCAGGATCGCCTCGGGGTCGGTGCCGGCGTCGAAGAACAGATAGCCGGTCCACAGCATCGGACCGTTGTAGTTGAACATGTTTCCGAGCCCCACGTTGATCCCGCCCGAGACGTCGCCGGTCAGCCCGGCCTCCTGGACGAGGGCCTGGTGGAGCCGCGCGTCGTCCCCCTGGAGGAGGATCTGGTCGATCAACCCCATGGCGTACCACTCGGGGGTGTTGCGCTCGGGCACGTGGTAGGCGAAAGCGAGCGCCGGGCGCTGGGCGAGGGAGTCGGACTTGGTGGCCCGGATCTCCGCCTCCTGCCGCGGCTCGGAGAGATCGGGGATCGGCGGGACGTCGGCGGTGGGGATGTCGCCGAAGTACTGGCGGATCCACTCCATCGCCTGTCCCGGCTCGAAGTCGCCGACCAGCACGACCACCGCGTTGTTCGGCGCGTAGTAGGTGTCGAAGAACGACTGGACGTCCTCCAGCGTGGCGGCGTCCAGGTCGTCCAGCTCGCCGTAGAAGTTGTGGGCGTTGTACCAGTTCTGGTTGGCGATCTGGGGCATGTCGAGCCACGGGAAGCCGCCGTAGGGCCGGTTCAGCACGTTCACCCGGACCTCGTTCTTGACCACACCCTGTTGGTTCTCCAGCTCCGCCTGCGTGATGGCGAGCCCGCGCATCCGGTCCGCCTCGGCCCACAGCATGGTCTCCAGCTTGTGCGCGGGGACGATCTCGAAGTAGTTCGTGAAATCGAACCGGGTCGACCCGTTCAGGATGCCGCCGTTCGACTGGATGAGCTTGATGAACTCCATCTTCCCCAGGTTCTCCGAGCCCTGGAACATCATGTGCTCGAACAGGTGGGCGAAGCCGGTGCGGTCCCGCGGCTCGATGCGGAACCCGATGTTGTAGTAGACGGCGATGGTGGTGATCGGCGCCGTGGGATCCGGAGAAAGCACCACCTTCAGGCCGTTGTCGAGCGTGTGGTACTCGACCGGGACCTGGAAGCGCTCCGGGGTCTCCTGCGCGGCGGCCGGGGCCGTGGCGAGCGCCACCAGGGCGACCGCGGCGAGCGATCCGATCCGTGTCATGCGAACCTCCCGGGATGTTGTCGGTGCGATGGGCGGGGAACCCCCGTCTCCCTGCAGACGCCGGCCGGGGGCGGGGCGTTCATTCCACTCTCAGCGGGCCTGGTTCAGGGACCAGTCGTACTCGAGGTACTCAATGCTCCAGTCCGGATCGCGCGCGGCCGCGGCGGCGGCGCCGGTCAGGTACCGCGCGGCGTACTCCCGGACCGATTCGGCGGCACTCCGGAAGTCGTCGGCGTACCAGTGGAAGATGCGCGTCAGGTAGAGCGTGCGGGCGTCCCGGTCGAGGCGGTGGCCGGACGGGCTGTTGAGGAAGGTGCGGGCCTGGAAGTCCAGCTGGGTGTCGAGCATGCCGGCGCGGTAGGGCTCGGCCCTCAGCCGGGGGCAGCCCTCCGAGGCGCAGTTCAGGGCCCAGTGGATCCGGTCCTCGAACAGGGGCGGCTGGAGCAGGATCTCCTTTTCGATCTCGTCCAGCGTCCACCGCCGGCCGGCCACGCGGTGGTCCCGCCGGCCGAAGAACCCGCGCACGCGGCCCCCCAGGAAGCCGACTTCGCGCACGGACTGGATCGGGTAATGGCGGAGCACGCCCGCGATCACCCGCGCGTTGTAGGCGTTGATCCAGAACGCCCGCCGCTCCTCGAGGCCCCAGCCGTCGGGCCGGGCGTCATCCAGCCACGCCAGGAAGCGGCGCCACTCGGGGGGATCCTCCCGCGCGAGACGCGCGTAGTCGACCCGGCCGTCCAGCACGTAGCCCTGGAGGATGTGACCATAATCAGCGTAGGCGTCGGCGGGGTCGGTCCCGGCCTGGGCGGTCAGGGCCGCCGGCCAGAGGAGCATGGCCGCGACTGCGAGGCGCAGCGGCATCCGAACAAGGTACCCTTCCGCGGGCCGCGGGGCCGCAGGTTGGCGGCCCGCGGGACGGGCTCCCATATTCCGCCCCGAACGCTACGAACCGGAGGTAAGCGTGCATCTGATCGTCCGCTGGCTCCTGGGGGCCGTATCGCTGGCGGTGGCGGCGTGGGCCGTCCCGGGCATCCACGTCGAGGGCGCGGTGGCCCTGATCGTGGCCGCGCTCGTGATCGGGCTGTTGAACGCGCTGGTCAAGCCGGTCCTCGTGATCCTGACCCTGCCCCTGACGATCGTGACCCTGGGGCTCTTTCTGCTCGTCCTGAATGCCCTGCTCCTGTGGCTGACGGCGGCGGTCTCCCCGGGGTTCGACGTGGACGGCTTCCTGAGCGCGTTCCTGGGAGCGCTGATCATGGCCGTCGTGGGATGGGTTCTCGCGCGGCTCGCATGATACCCTACGGAGGCCCATGAGCGATTTCTCCGAAGTGCTGACCGAGCTCGAACAGCTCGAGTCCGAGCTGGAGGCGATCCGCGTCGTCATGGACGAAGGAGTGGAGACCTACACCGGCTCCCGCACGGCGCGCGAGTCCGCCCTGCGTCACCTGGACGGCGCCATGCGCCACCTGGTGGACTCGGCCTGGGGACTGATCGAGGAAACGGACTGGGACGAGCCGGAGGACAACCTCGACGCCATCGAGATCCTGGCCGAGGAGGACGTCATCCCGGGCCCGCTGGCGGTGACGCTGACGCACCTCGCCGAGTACGCGTCCGAGCACGGCGAAGAGGCGGGGTGGGACGCCGAGATCGACGAGTCGTACGAGCGCCTCGGCGAAGCGGCCGACTCGATCGCCGTCTACCTGGAGGACGTGCACGAGTTCCTCAAGCAGTGGGAAACGTGAGGGTTTCTCCGGGGTCCGCGCGGTCGGCCGCCCCGCCGACGCCCGCGCGGGCGGACCTCGACTCGATCGCGCCGTACGTCCCCGGCCGCCACCGCGCCGAAATCGCTCGCGCCTACGGCGTCCGCGACGTCCTGAAGCTGGCCTCGAACGAGAACCCGCTGGGGCCCTCTCCGCGGGCGCTGGCCGCCGCCCGGGCGGCGCTCGAGGACGTCCACTACTACCCCGACAGCCAGGCGCGCGACCTGCGGGACGCCCTGGCCGACCGACACGACGTGGAGCCCGCCCAGATCGTGCTCGGGAACGGCTCGGTGGAGTGCATCGACCTCGTGGCGCGGGCCTTTCTGCGGCCGGGCGACGAGGCGGTGATCGGGTTCCCCTCGTTTCCCCGCTTCGCCATCGCCTGCCAGGTGATCGGCGTCGCTCCGCGCGTGGTGCGGCACCGCGAATGGCGCTTCGACCTGGGCGCCATGCGGGACGCGATCGGGGAGCGGACGCGCGTGGTGTTCCTCGACAATCCCTGCAACCCGACCGGCACCCACCTGGGGCCCGACGAGCTGGGCGCCTTCCTCGACGACCTGCCTGCCGGGGTCCTGGTGGTCCTGGACCGGGCCTACTACGAGTTCGTCCCGCCGGAAGACCGGCTGGCCGACGACGTGGACCGGATCCAGGGAGGCGAGAACCTGGTGGTGCTGCGGACGTTCTCGAAGGCCCACGGCCTGGCCGGCTTGAGGGTGGGCTACGCGATCGCGCGGCCGGAGCACGCCGTGGCCCTGGACCGGGTGCGCGAGGCGTTCAACGTCTCGTCCGTGGCCCAGGCCGCGGCGCTTGCCGCGATGGAGGATGTCGACCACGTGGAGCGCGCGGTGCGGGCGGCCGCCGTCGAGCGCGAGTGGCTCGCGGGCGAGCTCGCCCGGCTGGGGCTCGATCCCGTGCCCTCCACCACCAACTTCCTGTTCGTGGAATTCGGAACGCGCGCGCCCGAGGTCCACGAGGGCCTGCACGCGCGAGGGGTCGTGATCCGACCCATGTCCGCCCCCGGGATCGAGACCCACGCCCGGATCTCGCTCGGCACCCGCGCGGGGAACGAGCGCCTGGTCACCGCGCTGGAGGAGATCCTGGAATGAGGGAGGGCGCTCGGGTCGCCGTGATCGGCGGCGACGGCGTGGGACCCGAGGTCACGGGCGTGGCGATGCGGGCGCTCGAGGCGGCCGGCCGCGGCGCCGGCGTCGAGTACGCGTTCGAGCGGCTCCCCTACGGCGCCGACCATTACCTCGCCACCGGCGAGACCCTGCCGGACTCCGCGTTCGACCGCCTCCAGAGCGAGTTCGACGCGATCCTCCTCGGGGCCCTCGGCGACCCGCGCGTTCCCGGCAACGAGCACGCCCGCGACATCCTGCTGGGGCTCCGGTTCCGGCTCGACCTCTACGTGAACCTGCGCCCCGTGCGGCTCCTGCACCCGGCCCTCTGCCCCCTGGCGCCCCGGCCCGACGGCGGGGAGCGGAAGATCGACCTGGTGATCTTCCGCGAGAACACGGAGGGCGCCTACGCGGGGCTCGGGGGGAGCTTCAAGAAGGGGACGCCCCACGAGATCGCGATCAACGAGGACCTGAACACCTACCGCGGGGTCAAGCGGATCATCCAGGCGGCGTTCGAGCACGCGGTGGAGCGGGGCCGCCACCGGGTGACTATGTGCGACAAGGCGAATGCGCTCCCCCACGCCCACGGGCTCTGGCGGCGGGTCTTCGCCGAGGTGGCCGGCGAGTACCCGTTCGTGAAGACCGAGGCCGAGTACGTCGACGCGCTCGCGATGAAGCTTGTGCTGCATCCCGAGCACTACGGCGTGATCGTGACCTCGAACCTCTTCGGGGACATCCTCTCCGACCTGGCGGCCGCGCTGGTGGGTGGCCTCGGCGTGGCCGCCAGCGCGAACCTCCATCCGGGGCGGCCCGGGCTGTTCGAGCCGGTGCACGGCTCGGCCCCGGACATCGCCGGCAGCGGCACCGCCAACCCCATGGCGGCGGTGCTGACGGCCGCGCTCCTTGCCGAGCACACCGGCGCCCCCGCAGTGGCGCGGGCCCTCGAGGCGGCGGTGGCCGACGCGCTGGCCGAGGGCGTGGCCACGCCGGACGCGGGCGGCGCCGGCTCCACGCACGAAGTGGGCGACTGGATCGTCGCGCGGCTGGAGGGATAGTGGAGAGAATCGCCCCCCCCGGCGAGTCGCCGGGTGCCCTCGAATGGACGGGCTGGGGGCTCCTGGGGGCGACCACGCTGATCACGCTCCTCCTCGCGGTGTTCCGCCCGACCGATCCCGCCTCGATCGTGAACGAGATCCGCCTCGCCGCCGGGTTCGACCGCTGGCAGGCCGGCATGGACGAGGGGGATCGTCTTTATCGCGTGGCCTCGGCCGAGCTCCGCTGGCGGGGCGACGAGCTCGAGCCCGAGCAGCGCCGGGAGGTCCACGCCATGCTGGCGGAGGCGGTCGAGCGCTACGAGACGGCGCGCGAGTCGGCCGAGGGGTTCCACGAGGACCAGCAGGCCCAGATCGCCGCCGGCCGCGCCTACTACCGCTGGGCCGGGGACCTCTACCAGGTGGGGACCGGAAGGTGGTACCAGCGGAACGACGAGTTGGCGCTCCGGGAGGCCCGCGAGCTGGTGGATCGCGCGCTCGCCCTGCCGAACCTGACCGGTAGTCAGCGGGTCGCGCTCGAGCGGCTGGGGACCTCGATCGACCGGGCGCTCACTCCGTGGCCCATCCTGTGACGGGGAGCGCGGTGACCGCGGCCGCCCGGCGCCGGGCCCTGGCCACGGCGCTCTGGCTGGCCGCTGCGACGCTCCTCGGCGGCCTCGACCTGCCGGCCAGCGGCTACGCCGCTTTCCGCTTCGCCCCGTTCGGCATGGTGGCGGGGCTCCTCGGGATATTGTACGTGTTCGTGCTCTATCATCGCGGGGTGATCCGCTCCTTCCCCGGCTGGCCGAACGTCCTGCTCCTGGTCTACTGGACCGCCGCCACCGCGACCGCGTTCCGCGTGCTCCTCCCGCCCCCGGGACTGGTCCAGGTGGCGCTGGCGCTCCTCGCCGCCTTCGGCGCCGGGGTCATCGTGACGCGGGTCGACCGGGTGCACGCCGCGGTCTGGGTGGCGTTCGTGGCGGTGGCGCTGGCGGTGCTGAAGTTCGCCCTGGTCCCGGCCTTCGAGGCCCGTTCCTCGCTCCCGGACTGGGGACCGTTCCAGTTCGGCCAGACCGCCGACTCGCTGCGCGACTTCTTCGTCGCCTACGCCCCTCAGCGTCCCGCCGCCCAGGGCCTCCACTTCGTTTCGCTCGCCGGCTGGGCGCTGGCGCTGTGGACCCAGTGGGGCGGGCCGGGGCGCGGCTTCCCGGAGCGCGAGCCCTACGACACCCCCCCCGGACTGGCCCCCGGCGGCACGGACCGGTCGCTTCCGGAGCGCGGCTCGGCCCGCCCGGAGCGGCTCCCCCCCGGCGGACCGGCCGCGGCCGGTTGACGCCCCCCGCGGCGGCGGCGAACGTATCCCCGAGATCGCGCGCGATCGTCCGGCCATCGCATCCCGGGAGACATCCATGAAGCTCGACCGTGACGACATCGTCCTCGCCGCCGGGGTCCGCACCGCGTTCGGCGCCTTCGGCGGGACATTGAAAGACCTCTCCGCCAACGACCTCGGGGTGGTGGCGGCGAAGGCCGCGCTCGACCGCTCGGGGTTCGCCCCCGACGAGGTCGACCACGTGGTCTTCGGAAACGCGCTGCAGACCTCCGGCGACGCCATCTACTGCGCGCGCCACGTGGGGCTGAAGGCGGGGCTCCCCGAGACCACGCCGGCCGTCACCGTGAACCGGCTCTGCGGCTCGGGCTTCGAGTCGATCATCCAGGCCGCGCGGCAGATCCTGACCGGCGAGAGCGAGGTGGTGCTCGCGGGCGGGACCGAGAGCATGAGCCAGGCCCCCCACACGATCCGCGGCGCCCGCTGGGGGATCCCGCTGGGGCAGTCGAAGATGGGGGACCTCCTGTGGGAGTCGCTCTACGATCCCTACGCCGGGTTCTCGATGGCCGAGACGGCCGAGAACCTGGCCGAGAAGTACGGGCTCACGCGCGAGGAGGTGGACGACTTCGCCCTGGCCAGCCAGCAGCGGACGAAGGCCGCGCAGGACTCCGGCAGGTTCGCCGACGAGATCGTCCCGGTGGAAGTCCTACGGAAGAAGGAGCGGGTCGAGTTCGCCACCGACGAGCACCCGCGGCCGACCACGACGAAGGAGATCCTGGCCAAGCTCCCGCCCTACTTCAAGAAGGACGGCCTCGTGACCGCGGGGAACGCCTCGGGCATCGTGGACGGCGCCGCCGCCGTGATCGTGACGACCGCCGCACGCGCCGAGGCGGCCGGCGCCCCGGTCCTGGGCCGGCTCACGGGCTGGGGGATCGCCGGCTGCGACCCGAAGATCATGGGGATCGGCCCCGCGCCGTCCACGCGGAAGGCGCTCGACGACCTGGGGCTCGGAATCGACGACATGGAGCTCTACGAAGTGAACGAGGCGTTCGCCCCCCAGACGGTGGCCGTCATGAAGGAGCTGGGGCTCGACCACGAGCGACTGAACGTCAACGGCGGCGCGATCGCCATCGGGCACCCCCTCGCCGCCACCGGCACGCGCTGCACGATCACGCTCCTCTACGAGATGGCCCGCCGCGGCGCGAAGCGGGGCTTCGCCAGCGCCTGCATCGGCGGTGGCCAGGGCGCGACCGTGGTGGTGGAGACGGTCTGACGGAGCCGCGCGACGCGACGCCCGCCGGCGAGCTCCCGTGGCTCGACGAGCACGCCGTGGACACGAGCGCCGACCCGGCGCGCGTCTGGGCCGCGCTTCCCGGGGCGATCGCCGCTGCGTTCGGCAGCCGCCGCGGTCCCTCGCTCGCGCGGGTCCTCGCCTGCCGCGACGACGGCGACCCCGGCCGGTTCGCGCCCGAGGCCGGGGCCACGCTGCCCGGCTTCCGGGTGGCGCGGGTCGACGCCGGTCGCCTGCTCGGGCTCGAGGGCGAGCACCGGTTCGCGCGGTACGCGCTGACGTTCCGCATCGATCCGCGGCCCGGCGGCGCCACGATCCGGGGCGAGACCCACGCCGCGTTCCCCGGCCTCCACGGCCGGCTCTATCGTGCGCTGGTGGTGGGCTCGGGAGGGCATCGGATCGTGACGCGGCGACTCCTGCGGGGGATCGCACGCCGGGCGGAGTCTCTACAAATTTATCTGTAAAGAGGAGGACCGGGTGAGCGCCGAGAAGATCGAGAAGGTGGGAGTGCTGGGCTGCGGGCTCATGGGCAGCGGCATCGCCCACGTCTGCGCCCAGGCGGGCTACGACGTGGTGGTGCGCGAGATCGAGGAGGGCTACTGGCAGAAGGGGTTC
>DATLFF010000210.1:0-2277 GCA_035524915.1 Gemmatimonadota bacterium
GTCGCGGCAACCGCCAGCCGGCGAAACCACGTCCGCTTTGGTCCGGTCGAGTTGGGGAGGTCCACAGCCTCGCTGTGCTCGGGGCGGACCGCCACGCCTGGTGGCGCCTGCAGGTCCCGACCTCCTCCGTGCACCGGTCGCGGTCGAGCGGCTTGGCTTCGAGCCGGGCACAGAGGAGGTGCTCTACCAGCGCAAGGGGTCAGGTCTTCGCACGCACAGCCGCCTCGGCGACCCCACCTGGCTGGAAAACGAACTCGAGAGCGCGCCCTCGACGCATCTCGGCGCGCCTCGACGCAGCCTACCCCAAAAGCAAATCCCTATCCCTTTGGCCTGGTAGTGAACCTCCCCGGCGGGTGCGTCGTGCCGCATCCGCTCGAGGGCGACAGGGGAGCGCAGCAGGTACCGGGCGAGGCGCTCGATAGAAGCAGGACGTCGGCGGTGCCCCGGGCGGGGCTGGTGAGGTTCGGACGGAAGGCCGCGATCACGCTGCCCTGGGCCGAGACCTCGCGCACCAGGTCGCCCCGGGTGACGATCCCGAATCGCAGCTGTGCCGCGCTGACCGCCATCTCGGTCCCGAGCCAACGGGAAAGGGACGGGATCGACAATGCCAGCCCGACCAGGAGGACGCCCCCACCGGCGATCCACGCCACTCGTCGCCGGCTTCCGGGCCGGGAGGCGGGGCGATCCATGAGTGCGGTATCTCGAATCATCGATGCTGTCTCCGGGGGGCGGGTCGTGTCCGCCGCCGAGAGGGGATCGCAAGGGTGGTGCCAAAAGCCAAGACAGCAACCAAACAGTTGAAACAAAGAGACTTGCGGTGCGGGGCACAGAACCCGTCGAGGCCCTTCGCTTGACACCTGTCCGCGCTCCGCCCGGACAGGTGTCCGCGCCCCGAGGGAACGGCTCAGTGAACGCTCGACGCGGTCAGGCTCGAGCCCCAGCCCAGGATCACATGGACCATGGAGCCGGCGGAATCGTCGCGGAGGGGCTCGACGAAGACGAAGCGCTTCCCGTCGGCGTCGACGTCCCAGTTCACGAGGGGCGCGGTCGACGTCGCGAAGGACGTTGTGTCCGGAAGCCTCGGCCGCGGAGCTCCGAGTCGCAGTCCGCCCGCCTCCTCGGTGACCGCCACCGCCCGGATGCCTCGGGTCGGGTCCGAGATCCCCAGGTAGAGGATCTCGCCGGACCGGGCCGTCCAGTGGGGATAGGACCCGGCCTCCGGCGACGCCTGCCACTTCCCCGGCCCGTCCACGGGCCGCACGAACACGCGACTGGTATCGCCCGAAGGGGGTTGGTTGTACGCGAGCCACCTCCCGTCGGGCGAGAAGGTCGGTGAGGAGGCATCGGCCTCGAAGAGCCGCGGATCCCCTCCTCGCCGCGCCAGGTGGATGTCGGAAGTCACCCCGCCGATGGCGGTGAAGGCGACCGTCTCTCCGTCCGGGCTCCAGGCCTCGGGAAGGGCCACGGCGACGTTCGGCGTCTCTTCGACGAGCACGCGGGCGGTGCCCGAGCCGTCCGTCCTCCTCGCCAGGATGGTCGTCCCAACGGGGCCGGTGTACGCGATCTCCAGGCCGTCCGGGCTCCAGCGAGGGTAGCCGCCGCTCTCGTCGAACGACAGGCGGCTCAGGAGCCCCTCGGCCAGAGACCAGGTCCAGACGTCTCCCTGCACGCCGCCTCGGCCCGTTCCGATCGTCAAGGCGAGCCGAGAACCGTCGGGAGAGAATCGCGGATGGGCGAGAGGCCCCGGTTCCAGGTCGACGGGTCGCGGCTCGTCTCCGGGCTCCACCAGGACCAGGCGCGAGAGCTCGCGGTTGCTGGCCCCCGGGGCGAAGACCAGCGAACCGTTCGGTGCGACCGCGAAGTAGGCGGCGCCGCTCGAAGAGGCGCCGATCACCCCCTCCAGCACCGGCACTCCGGTCTCGACCACCCGTCTTCCGGCCACGTCGATCCGCGCCACGTACAACGCGTTGTCCCGGAAGTAGACCAGGCGATCGGGCGGGAGGAGCCGGGCCATGTTGGCGCCTTCGACGAGGACCGCCCGCTCCCCCGACTCCGGGTCCCAGACCTCGATCGACGCCTCGTCGTAGTCGTTCGGGCTGTCGAGAGAGCCGGCCGTGAAGAGGATGGAGCGGCCGTCGGGCCAGACGTCGGGCCAGCGGAACGTCCGCTCTCCGATCTCGGTGTTCGGCGACAGAACCTCCTCGGGTACCCCGCCGGTCGCCGGGACCCGCCACAGACCCGCGGCGAAGAGCGGCGAGTAGACGATCCTGTCGTCCG
>DATLFF010000211.1:0-10911 GCA_035524915.1 Gemmatimonadota bacterium
AGTCCAGCCACCGCAACGGCCGCGGTCCGTCCCAGGCGCATCACCCCGCGGCGGACGGCCGGCTCCACCAGGTCACGGACATCAGCGGGGTCCCCCGTTCACGTTCAGGTACATGAAGGGCGGGATCGTGAGCGCGACCACGTCGTCCCCGCCCGTCAGTTCGCGCGCCATCCCCAGCGCGTGATCGACCGAGGGGGCCCACGAGACCCCCAGCCGCTTCGCCGACCGGTCGTCGGGTGGCCCGACCAGGATCGTGTCCGAGAGGTAGCGGAGCGGATAGGTCGCCCAGTACCACACGGTGAACGGGTGGAAGCCGTGGTGGGCGAAGCGGTTCCGGTAGGCGTCCACGAGGAAGGGGTCCCGCGCGAACGCCTCCTGGAAGCCGTCCCGCATCTCGAACGGGTCGGAGGTCTCGGGGAGCACCTCGTCCCAGAACCGCTTGTAGGCCGCGTGGTAGCGCGGATGGAACACTTCGAACACGGGGTTCAGGAGGATCACCACCCCGCCCCGCTTCACGAACGGCTCGTTCCAGAACCAGTTGAAGATGTAGCCGAGCACGTCGCTGACGACGAGAACCGGGTTGATCCGCGCCCCGATCGCGTAGGGGGAGAGGTCGGGGAGCCCGAACACCAGCGTGTCGTACTGCCGCGGCGCGATCACCTCGAGCTGCGGCTTCAGCGCCGCCAGCGTCTTCGGATGCACCGCGTCGATCGAGCCGGCGTTCACGGCGATCGCCGAGTACGGCGACTTCATCGAGTGGAAGATCTTCTTCCGCGCCGGCTCGGGGAGCGCCTTCATGGCGATCGGCGTGGACTTGCGGATCACCCGCTCGGTGGCCGAGAGGCGGTCGGGAGACTTGCCGATCCAGGCCAGGTGGGGCGGATAGATCGCTCCGTTCATGGCGGCCTCGATCACCATGATCCGGACGTGCTCCATGAGCTTCCGGCTGATCCGCTCGATCGAGCCGTGCATATGGGAGCCCTCCGGCTGCATGACGTGCGGCGAGTGCTCGGTCATGGCCGGGTTGTGGTGGGGCGCGATCGAATCGTACGTGCCGCAGCCGACCGCCACCGACTTGTGGCCGCCGTTGAGCGGGATCTGGATCGTGTCCACGTAGATCACCAGGTCCGCCTCGGTCACCCAGCGGCTCGTCTCGACCGGCTCGCCGTGGGCGGTCTCGCCGAGGCGGACGATGTCGTCGGGGTCCTCGGCGTCGAAGTTCTTGAGCCGGTCGGGCGTGAACTCCTCGACCAGAGCGTCCCCGACCATGTAGCGCATCTCGTGGGGCTCCATCTTCCGGTGGAGCGCCACCGCGCACATGAGGCGGACGTCCCGCCGGTCGACCCCGTAGCGCCCCAGGAGCTCGAGCAGCTTCGTGATCATGGTCTCGCGGATGTCCGGCCTCTCCATCCGCGGGAACGGCTGGCAGTTGTCGTCGAAGAGGATCAGGACCTTCGAACCCTTCCCGACCAGCTCGGGGAGCGGCTCCATCCCCTCTGGGTGCTCGACGGCGTGCTCGAGCGCGGCCGGGACCTCATCGACGCGGAGTCCGGGGAGCGGCGGTGGCGCGTAGAAGACGGTGGCCGAGTCCGGCAGGTCGACATCGACCAAGGTGTTTCCGCTGTACGTCAGGTACTTCATGCCGGTCGGCTCCTGGTCGGACGGTTCAGGGTCGGAAGGCCACCTTGGTCAGGCCGCGGGACCCGGAGTCCATCGCGGCCCGGACGGCGTCGCGCCACTCCTCGAGCGGATAGACGGCGCCGACCAGGGGGCGGAGCAGCGCGTCCCGCTCGGCGGCGAGGCCTACCGCTCGGGCGAAGGTCGCCTCGCCGGCCGTGTACGATCCCCGGACGTCCAGCTCCTTGTGCCACATCGCGGTCCAGTCGACGCCGCCGGGCACCCCCGGCATGCCGACGACGATAACGGCCCCCCGGGCGCGGGTAAAGCGCATCGCGTCGTCGAGCGTGGCCGCGCTGGCCACGCAATCGAAGGTGACGTCGGCGCCGCCGATCCCGGTGGGCGGGCCGATCTCGGGGGAGTGGAGCTCCACGTCCAGGTGCGCGGCCAGCTCGTCCCGCATGGCGCCGCCCGACCTCACCACCTCGTCGGCGCCCAACCGGCGCGCGGCATCGGCCTGGAGCGGGTACTTGGCCACCGCCACCACCCGGCACTTCGACCCCGACGCGCGGATCGCGGCCACGGTCAGGAGCCCGATCGTGCCGGCCCCCAGGACGAGCGCGGTGTCCGAGTCCTCGAGGCCCGCGCGCTCGACCGCGTGGAGACAGCAGGCGAAGGGCTCGATCAGCACCGCGGTCTGGTCGGAGAGCCCGTCGGGCACCCGGTGGAGCTGAAGCTCGTGGGCGACCAGGGCCCGGCTCCAGCCGCCGCCCGTATCGCGGCAGTAGCCGGTCTGGATGCCCGGGGCGAGCTCGCCGCGGGTGACGTTCCGGCAGTGGCCGGTCTCGCCGGCGGCGCATTCGGGGCAGAGCAGGTCGATCCCGCGGATGGCGCAGTGGAGCGGCGGCGAGAGCGCCACCCTGTCTCCCACGGCCACGGCCGTGACCTCCGGGCCCACCGCCTCCACCTCGCCCACCACCTCGTGGCCGAAGACGAACGGGGTCGAGACGAGCGGCGAGAAGTAGGGGCTCCCGTCGGCCGCGAGGGTGGAGAGATCCGAACCGCAGATCCCGGACAGGATCGGCCGGACCCGCGCCCAGCGCGGCCCCGGCAGCTCCGGCGGGTCCACCTCGGCCAGCTCGACCGGCGCCAGCCGCGAGGTGGCCGCGCCCGACCACGCCCGGCCGAGCGCCTTCGCCGCGAGCCATCGCGGGATGCTCTTCACGTAGCGGACGGCCTTCATCGTCGGCCGTCCGCGAGCGCCCCCGCCGGCCAGCGGAGGATCTCCCACCCCCCCGCCGTCGCGCGCTCGCGCAGCTTGCGGCCCGGGTTGACCACCGCGGGCCGGCCCACGGCCTCGAGCATCGGCAGGTCGTCGGGGCTGTCGCCGTAGGCGAACGAATCCCCCAGGTCGATCCCGCGCTCGGCGGCGAACCCGCGCACGGCGTCGGCCTTCCGCTCGCCGGCCAGGGGGTCGCCCTCCAGCCGGCCGCTCACCACGCCTCCTTCGACCTCCAGCCGGGGGGCCAGCACGTGCCGCACCCCCAGGTCGTCGGCGAGCGGCCGCACGATCGGCTCCACCGAGCCCGTGACCAGCACCACCGTGTCGCCCTTCCGGACGTGCTTCTGCAGGCGAAGGAGCGCCTCGGGCCTCAGCCGCGGCCGGACGTACGTCTCGTACAGCGCGGCCGACCGGCGCCCCATCTCCTCGGCCGGCAAGCCCCGGTAGAGGCGGTAGAACGACTTCTGGAAGGCGGTCCGGCTGACGGCGTCGAGCGCCAGGTACCAGGGCACGCGGGGGAGGAACCCGGCCACCCAGAGGAGCCGAGCCGCGCGACCCTTCTCGGCGGTTCGGATCTCGACGCCGTAGCGGACGATGTCGGAGTCGACGAGCGTCCCGTCCACGTCGAAGAACGCGGCCCGGGTCACCGCGACCGCGCGGTCTCGCTCTCGGCGTCCTCGCCGAGCCCCACGATTGCCGCGCGGACGTCGGAGGCGATCCGGCGGTAGAGCTCGTCCCGCGGCCTGCCGTCGGAGTCCTCCCGGTAGGCGTCCATGAGAACGGGCTCCCCGAACGTGACGGTCAGGCGCTGGCGCCGCGGCACCGATCGGCCGGCCGGGAGCGCCTCGAAGGTGCCCGAGATGCGGGCCGGCACCACGGGCACGCCGATCTCCCAGGCAATCAGCCCGAGCCCGGGCTTGAACGGCTGGACCTCGCCGCTCCGCGAGCGGGTCCCCTCGGGGAAGATGAGGACCGACTCGCCGCCCTCCAGGATCCGCCGGACCATCCGGAGCCCCGCGAGCGAGGCCTCCTCGCGCTCGATGGGGACCACGTTCAGGAAGGTGCTGAAGAACCATCCCTTGAGCGGCGTGTCGAAGAAGTAGTCGCGGGCGCCGAGGGCGTGGAGCGCCCGCGCGGCGGCGTTCCCGCGCGCCTCGGCCACGGCCGCGAGCACGGCCGGGGTGTCCAGGTGGCTGGCGTGGTTGGCGGCCACCACGTAGGGCGGGCTCTCCGGCACCCACTCGGGGTGCACCACGTCCAGATCGAACCAGCGGTCGTAGAGGGCGCGGGTGCCGGAGCCGAAGCCGGCGAGGAGCGCGCGGTCGATCGGGGAGCGGTCCCCGAACGGTCGGGCGGAGCGGATCGGGGCCGTCTCCGACGGGATCGCCGGCCGGCCGTCCCCACGGCGGCGGTCGACCTCGTCGAAGAGATGTCCCACGGTGCGGATCGATTCCGCCGTCTGGTCGTCGAGGGAGATGCCCATGCGATGGTCGAGGAACAGGAGCAGCTCGATCGCCTGGAGGGAGTCGAGCCCCAGGTCGTCGTAGAGGTGGCTGACGCGCTCGATCTCCTCCGGCGGGCGGCGGGTCAGGCGGGCCAGCTCGGCCAGGAGGACCGCCTCGGGATCGGCGCCGGCCGGAACGGCGGGCGGAGCGGGAGTGGGGTCGCGGCCCTCCTGGAGCCGGCGCTCGACCGCCCGCCGGACCTCGACCCGGTCTAGCTCGCCGTCCGGCCGGCGCGGCAGGGGCTCCGCCCACACGTGAACCTGCTGCAGCCGGTGGTAGGAGGGGAGCTCCTTCGCGAGGCCCTGGGCCGCGCTCCGGATCGCCTTCAGCGCGGCCTCGGGATCGTCGCCGCAGAGACTCGCGGCGGGGACGACCGCCGCGTGGACGTCCTCGGTGAGCCCGCTCTTCACTCCCACCACGCACACGTCCTCGATCTCCGGCAGCTCGCGGTAGATCGCTTCCAGGTCGATCGGGTAAACGTTCTTGCCGGCCCCGGTGACGATGACGTCCTTGATGCGGCCGGTGATGTAGAGATACCCGTCGGCGTCCACCCAGCCGAGGTCGCCGGTGTGGAACCAGCCGTCCACCACGACCCGGTCGGTGGCCTCGGAGTTGTCCCAGTACCCGCGCATCAGCGACGGTGTCCGGACGATGATCTCGCCAACCCCCTCGCGGTTCGTGTGGTAGAGCCGCAGCTCGATGCCGGGGAGCGGCTTGCCGCACGAGCCCCGCCGGCCCTGGTAGAGGGGGTTCACGGTCAGCGTGGGGGCGGTCTCGGTCAGTCCGTACCCCTCGTAGATCGGGATCCCGAGCGCGCGGTACTCGTCGAAGAGCTCGCCCCCCAGGGCGGAGCCGCCACTCACGAAGAACCGGATCCGGCCGCCCATCTCCTCGTGCACGCGGGGGAAGAGCTGCCGCCCCAGGTTTCGACCGATGGCGCGCTGCCACGAACGGGAGAGCTGCCGGGTGGTCTGCATCAGGTTGGAGCGAACCGGCGACTTGCCGGAGGAGCGCAGGATCCGGCGGTGGATGTCGTCGCGGATGAGGGCGTAGAGCGTCGGCACCCCGAGCATGACCGTGGTGCCGGTGTCGCGCATCGTCTCGATCAGCGTCTTGGGCTTGAGCGACCGCGTGTAGGTGACCGTGGCCCCGCTGTACACCGGGCTCAGGAATCCGCCGGTGAACTCGAGGGCGTGATAGAGAGGGAGCACGGAGAGGAACTCGTCCTGGTCCGTGATCGTATGATAGCGATTCATCCCGAAGAGGTTCTCCAGGAAGTTCCCGTGGGTGTGCATCGCCCCTCGGGGATCGACCGCGGTGCCGGTGGTGAAGATGATCGACGCCAGGTCGTCGCGGCCGACCTCGGGCGTGTCGCCGTAATCGGAGCGCTCCGCGGGGCGGGTCGAGCGCGGCCACTCCGGGCGGTCGAACGGGCGGCCGTGGGCCTCCACCTCGAGCAGGAGCACCGGCTCCCCGGCGGCCTCGTTCGCGGCCCGCTCCTCGTCCGTCCACCGCTCGAAGCAGGCGCGCGAGGCGAGGATCGCGCGGGCCCCGGTGAAGTCGGCCGTGGCCCACACCTCGCGATGCCACGTCTGGGCGTCCAGCGGCACCACGACCAGCCCGATCGAGGCCGCGCCCATGTAGCAGACCCCCCACTCCGGCATGTTCTCGCTGACCAACACCACCCGGTCGCCCTTCGAAAGCCCCAGTCGGAGGAGCCGCTCCCCGGCGGCCCACGCCCCGGCGCGCATCTCGGCGAAGGTGATCTCGTGCCACTCGTCGCCGCGGCGGATCCGCGCCAGGATCTTGTCCGGCCAGCGCTCGGCGCCTCGCTCGAGCAGTTCCCATATGGACCCGATCGCGGCCTCCTCGGCCGCCGCGTTCTCGCCCACCTCGAGCGTGCCGGCCCGCTCCAGCTTCAGGATGTACTTCTTCACGCCGGCGATGTGGACGTGCATGTAGTGGCGCCAGTTGAGGCGCGAGACGTCGAAGTCGAACCGCCGGCGCTCTTCGGGAGTCAGCCACTCGTAGAGCCGCATCGTGTTGTCGACCAGGAAGCGGCAGTCGAGGTTCAGGTACGGCTCGTAGAGCTCGCCGTAGTAGAACAGCTTCTCGATCGCCGCCCGCGAAGCCGACACCTTCCGCTTCTGCTTCTGGATCGCCCCGCTCGTCAGCCCGGCGTCCTGGAGGCGGTCGAGCGCCTTCTCGGCCCACTCCAGCGGCTTGGCGCGGGCCTTGAACTCGGCGCGGAAGCGCCGGGCGCCGGGGAAGCGAAGCGCCTTCACCCGGATCGGCCGTCCCTCCTTGTCGAGCATCGGGTTGGCCTGGAAGTAGAGGACGATGAGCTCGTGCAGGTCCTTCATCCGGACCGGATTGCGGGAGCCGGTGGCGACCTGGTAGATGGCCGGTCCGCCGTCCTCGGCCAGCTTGGGGATCGCCGCCAGCATGGCGTTCACCACCATGTCCGCCGGGACCAGGTCGAGCACCACGTCGGGGTCGAGCGGCAGCGAACGCAGCCGGCCCTTGCCGATCGCCACGATCAGAGGGTCGGCCATGCGGAGGCCGTCGAGCCAGCCGGGGGACGGCTCGTGGAGGCTCGACTCGATGATGGCCGGCCGCACGATCGCCACCGGGACGGCTCCGGAGCGGGCCATGACCATCTGCTCGCCGAGCGCCTTCGTGTAGGTGTAGGTGTCGTTCCAGCCGCGGGCCCGCGCCCGCTCCATGCCGACCTCGATCAGCCGCCGCTCCATCCACTTGTCCTTGAGCGCCTCGATCGCCTCGCGGCGGGGGGGCTGCTTGCCGGCGCCGCGCCGGGCCCGGCGCTCCACCATGGCCTGGACGAGCTCCCGGCGGACGCGGCCGCTGGCGCCCTCGGCGCGGACCTCGTCGACCAGGCCCTCGAGCTGCGCGATCTCGGCCTCGGGATCGACGAACTGGCGGAGGGGGGGCTCGACCGCGCCGGGGGACGCGGTGTGGTGGAGGGTCTCGGGGACCGCGGCGTCGGTGGCGCCGCAGACGTAGGCGGTGGAGACGTGGATCAGGATCGCGTGGTCGCAGCCGGCGGCGAAGTCCGCCATCCGCGCGGCGCCCCGGGTGTTGAGCTCGAGCGCCTGGTCGAGCGGCGCGTCGAACGACACCACCGCCGCGCTGTTGATCACCACGTCGAGCTCGGCCTGGAGGCGCTCGGCGACGGCCGGATCGAGCCCCAGGCCCGGGTGCGAGATGTCGCCGGCGACCGCTTCGACCTTCGACGCGAGGAATTCCGCCAGGTCGTCGCCGTGGCGGAACCGCAGCCGGTCGAACACGCTCGACTGGAAGAGCTCCCCCTCCAGCCGCTCGGTGGCCGACAGCACGTCGCCGCCGAACTGGCGCTTGGGCCGGATGAGGACATGGATCCGCTCCACGTCCGGCGCCGCCCACAGGATCTTCTCGACCAGCGGCTGACCGAGGAACCCGGTGGCGCCGGTGAGGAGGATCCGCTTGCCGGTCAGGAAGCCGGTGATCCGGTCCATCAGGCCGCGCTCCCGGGCGGGACGGCGATCCGCACCCCGCCGGCCACCACGTCGGCCTCGAGCGGAGTCCGGCCGCAGAGGTCGCCGTCGAACATCTTGGTCATGGGCTCCGGGGTCTCCATCGCCACGCGCGCGGCCCGGTGCACGGAGAAGCTGGGATGCTCCAGGTGCCGCCCGGTGTAGGCCCGCGGGAAGTTCACCATGAGGCCGGCCCGCCCGATGTCGTCGACCACCACCACGTCGAGGAGCCCGTCGTCCACTCGGGCGTCGGGCGCCATCTTCAGGCCCCCGCCGGTGTAGGGAGTGTTCTGGATCATCACGGCCACCCCCTCCATCTCGAGCGTGCGGTCGTCCAGGCGGAGCGTGAACGGGAACGCCCGGAGCCGGTGAAGCGCCTTGTAGACCGCCACGAAGAACGCGGCCGATCCGTGCAGCCGGACGAACGAGTTCGCCTCGTCGGCCACGATGGCGGGGAACCCGACGCCCAGGACCGAGATGAAGTGTCGGTCCCGCTCGCGCCCCACGTCGACCGGGATGGTCTCCCCCTGAACGGCCAGGTCGAGCGCGCCGGCCAGGTCGCCCCGGGGGATCCCGAGACTCCGGGCCACGTCGTTGCCGGTCCCCATCGGGACGATCCCGAGCTCGGTCTCCGAGCCCACGAGGCCGTTCACCACCTCGGAGATCGTACCGTCGCCGCCCATCACGATCAGCCGCGGCTCGTTCGCCTCGGCCGCCCGCCGGGCCAGCTCGGTGGCGTGCCCGGGACGCTCGGTCGGGACCGGCGTGCAGTCGTAGCCGCGGCGGCGGATCGCATCGCGAAGTCCCCGGATGCTCCGCTCGCCCCGCCCGTGCCCGGCCCGCGGATTCGCGATGATCATCATGTGTCCGACGAGTATAAAAGGGACCCCCGGAGCGGGGCTACCGGCGCCCCCGGGCGGACCACGGCGCGGGCCCCTACTTTCGGCCCGTGACCCCGGCATCGACGAAGCGTGGCGCGGATGTCGTCGTGGTGGGCGGTGGGCTGGTCGGGCTCCTGGCGGCCCGCGCGCTGGCCGGGCGCGGGCGCTCGGTGATCGTGCTCGAGCGGGCCCCGGCGCCCGGCCGCGAGGCGTCCTCCGCGGCGGCCGGCATGCTCTCGCCGCAGATGGAGGCGGCCGAGGGGATCCTGGTCGACGGCGTCGGCGACCCGGCCCGGCGGGACGCCATGCTGGATCTCTGCCTCGCGGCGCGCGCGATCTACCCCGGGTTCGTCGCCGGGATCGAAGCCGAGACCGGGGCCGACGTGGGCCTCCGGGCCGACGGCACGCTGGTGGCGGCGCTCGACGAGGCCGAGGCGGAGGCGATCTCCGCCCGCGGGGCCGAGCAGCGGGAGCGGGGGCTCGCGGCCGAGTGGCTGGAGCCCGCCGCGGCCCGGGCGCTGGAGCCGGGGATCGCCGGATCGATCGCCGGCGCGCTCCACCTGCCCGACGACCACCAGGTCGACAACGTGGCGCTGGTCGCCGCCGCGGCCCGGGCGCGGCCCGGCGTCGAGGTGCGGACCGGGGTCGCGGTCCGCGCGGTCCTCTCCCGAGGCGGCCGCGTGACCGGGGTCGCGACCGCCGCCGGCGACGTGGCCGCGGAGCGGGTGGTCCTGGCGGCGGGCGCGTGGAGCGCCGGGATCGAAGGGCTCCCGCGGCGGATCCCGGTGCGGCCCGTGCGGGGGCAGATGCTCGCGGTCGGGCCCGCGGCGGTCCCGCGGAGGAAGACGGTCGGAGGGCGCGCGGTCTACTGTGTGCCGCGCGCCGACGGGCGGGTCCTGATCGGCGCGACGGTCGAGGAAGCGGGCTTCGACGCCTCGGTGGATCCGGCGGCGATCGAGGGGCTCCGCGGCGCGGCGGAGCGGCTCCTGCCGGCGCTGGCCGGCGCGCCCGAGACGGCGCGCTGGGCGGGTCTCCGCCCGGGGACGGCCGACGACCTCCCGATCCTCGGAGCCGATCCCGAGCTGGACGGGCTCGTCTACGCCACCGGCCACTACCGCAACGGCATCCTCCTCGCCCCCCTGACCGCCCTCTGGGTGGCGGCGGTGATCGAAGACGAGCCCCCTCCCGGGGATCCGGCGCCATTCCGGCCCGACCGGTTCGGGCCGGAGGCCGGCTAAACCGTGCGGGCCCCCGCGGCGTCCCACCCATGACCGACCGACCGATCGACCGGAGCGATGCATCGATGGAGCCCGCACGGATCCACCTCGAACGGGAGAGCGAGCCCGACGTGAACGAGCTGGTGGAGCGGGCGCGCCGCGGCGACCGAGCGGCGTTCGAGCGGCTCTATCGCGATCACGCCGGCCGGGTCCACGCCGTGTGCCTGCGGATGACGGGGGACCCCGGCCGGGCCGAAGACCTCACGCAGGACGCCTTCATCCGCGCCTGGCGCCGGCTGGAATCCTTCCGCGGCGAGAGCGCGTTCTCGACCTGGCTCCACCGGCTGGCGGTGAACGTGGTCCTCGAGGACCGCCGCTCGGCCGGCCGGCGCGAGACCCGGGAGCGCTCGGCCGCCCCGGCGGAGGCGGCGCGCCCGGCCCGCGTCGGCCTGGGCATCGACCTGGAGCGCGCCATCGCGGAGCTTCCCGAGGGAGCCCGGCGCGTGTTCGTGCTCTACGCCATCGAGGGATACGGCCACCGGGAGATCGCCGATATGGCGGGGATCGCGGAGGGGACGTCGAAAGCCCATCTGCACCGCGCCCGGGACCTGCTGAAGAGGAGTCTGAGACGATGACCTGCGCCGAGATCCGCCCCCGCCTGGACGACTGGGCCGCCGGCCGCCTGGCCGACGACGAGGCCGGCCGCGTGGCGGCCCACCTGGAGGGCTGCGGGCCCTGCCGGGCCGAGGCGCGGCCGGCGCTGGCGCTGGCGGAGGCGACGAGCGCGCTCCCGCGGAGCGTGGATCCGGCGCGGGACCTCTGGCCGGAGATCGCGGCGGCCCTGGACGGCCCCGCCGAGCGGCCCGTCCCGTGGGC
>DATLFF010000212.1:0-2773 GCA_035524915.1 Gemmatimonadota bacterium
CCCTCGACGCGCTCGATCCGCTCGATCGCCTTGACCAGCTGCTCGTGGCTCCCGACGAGCACGAGCGCGTCACCGGCCTCGATGCTCGTGTCGGGTGGCGGGCTCGTGACCGCCTCGCCGTCGCGCACGATCGCGATCACGGTGGCTCCCGTGCTCTCCCGCAGCCGGGTGTCGCGGACCGTGCGGCCGTCCGCCCACGTGCCTCGCCCGACATACGCCGTGGCGGTCGTCCCCTGCGCGAGGACGTCCATCACGGCCTGGCTGATCCGCTTTCCGGAGACCCGTCCGAACAGCTGGCGATAGTGGTCCTGCCGCAGGATCTTCGCCTGAGCCTCGATCACGTGGGTCGGCACGTGGTACCGGTCGAGCACGCGCATGAAGAGCTCGATCGAGCTCTCGAACTCCTCGGCCACGACCTCGCTCGCCCCGGCCTCGTAGAGCGGCTCGATCTCCACGACCTGGCGCGTTCGGACCAGGACGTACAGGTCCGGGGCCAGGTCGCGACAGAGCCCGACCGCCCGCCGGGAGCCGATCGGATCGGAGATCGCGTACACGGCGACGCTCGCCCGCTCGATACCGGCCGCCTCGAGGACGTCCCGCCGGGTCGCGTCGCCGTACAGGATGGGGATCCCCTCGGCGCGGGCACGGCGCACGGTCTCTCCGTTGAGCTCGACGACCAGGAACGGGATGTGGACGCTCTGGAGGACGCGCGCCAGGATGCGACCGCCCTCGCCGAACCCGACCAGCACGACGTGGCCGCTGGCCTGTTCGCCGCCCGGGGGGCCGGCAGGTGTAGGCTGGCCTCCCCACCGCTCGGCGAGCGCCTGCACGCGACCGGCCAGGGAATCGCCCCTCCCGACGAGGAGCGGCGCCGCCATCATCGTCAGCACCGCGGTGGCGAGGAACACCTGGTAGGCCTGGGAATCGAGAAGACCCTCTCCCGCCCCGACCCGTGCCAGGACGAACGAGAACTCTCCGATCTGCGCCAGGCCGATCCCGACCAGCGCGACCGTCCGCGCCGGGTAGCCGAGGACGCGCGTCGCCCCGCCGGCGACCAGGGCCTTCAGCACCACGGCCCCGGTGGCCAGCCCGAAGATCAGGAGGGGGCGCTCGATCACGGTCTCGATCTCCAGCAGCATGCCGATCGAGACGAAGAACAGGCTGGCGAACACGTCCCGGAAGGGCGCGATGTCGGCTACCGCCTGGTGGCGGTACTCGGACTCGGCGATCAGGACTCCGGCGAGGAACGCCCCCAGCGCGAGCGAGAAGCCGAGGGCCTCGGAGATCATCGCCATCCCCAGGCAGGTGAAGAGCGCGCCGAGCACGAACAGCTCGCGGCTGCGCGTCCGGACCACCGCTCCCAGAAGGATCGGGGTGGCGTAGCGGGCGAGGAGGAACGCCGCCGCGATCACGCCCAGCCCGGTCGTCAGGCGCGCGACGAGCGCCCCCGCGGCGCCGTCGGCCGCGCCGGCGAGGATCGGGGTCACCAGGATCGCCGGCACGATGAGGATGTCCTGGAAGATCAGCATCCCCACCATCACCTGGCCGTGCGGCGTGTCGATCTCCCGTCGATCGGCGTAGAGCTTGAGCACGATGGCCGTGCTGCTCAGGGCGACCAGCATCCCGTAGAACGCGGCCGTCCGCGGGGGGACGCCGGACAGCGCCGCCAAGACGGCGACGAGGGCGATCGTGCCCATCGCCTGGGTGGCCCCGCCGACGAGGAACACTCGTTTGACCTGCTGCAGCCGCTCGAACGAGAACTCCAGCCCGATGGTGAACAGGAGCAGTACCACGCCCAATTCGGCGAACCCGTCGATGACGGCGGGTTCGCGGACCATGCCCAGGCCCGACGGACCGATCAGGATGCCGGTGATGAGGAACCCGACTACGGCGGGGATGCGGATCCGCGCGCCGATCAGGAGCACGATCACGGTAGCCGCGAGCATGACGACGAAGTCGGTGAGGATCGCGTGTAGGCTCACGCGCTCAACTTCGACCGTCGTGCTCCCGGGGGGTAGTCGCCGCTCGCCAAAACCGCTCCCGGCTGCTACCGTTGCTCTCCCGTTCCGCGAGTCCCGATTCGATATCCGGAGGAGTCATGCCCGTAGACGTCATCATGCCCCAGATGGGGGAGTCGATCGCCGAGGGGACGCTCGTCAAGTGGCTGAAGAAGCCCGGCGAGCCCGTCGCGCGCGACGAGAACCTGTTCGAGATCTCGACCGACAAGGTGGACGCGGAGATCCCGTCGCCCGCCGCGGGCACGCTGGGCGACATCCTCGTGCAGGAGGGGCAGACCGTGGAGGTCGGGACCCTTGTCGCGACGATCCTCGAGGAGGGCGAAGCGGCGGCCGAAGGCGAGAAGCCGGTCGAGTCCGAGGAGGAGGCGAAGACCGCGGAAGCGGAGGCTCCCGTCGAAGCGGTGGAGCGGACCTCCGGCGCGTCCCAGGCCGCGAGCGCGGCCGCGGGCGGCGACGGCGGCGGGGCCGGCAACGGGTCCGGCGGCCTGGCCACGAAGGAGGAGCTGCGGCGCACGAGATCCTCGCCGCTCGTCCGGAACATCGCGCGCGAGCACGGGATCGACATCTCCCAGGTCGAAGGAAGCGGGCTATCGGGACGCGTCACCAAGCGCGACATCCTCGCCTACGTCGAAGGTCGGGGAGAGGCGCCTCCAGCACCGGCGGAGCGGCCGGCGGCGGTGGAGCGGGCTGCCGCTCCCGAGCGGCTCGATCCGGCGGCCGTGGCGGCCTCCGGAGCCGCGCCCCGGCCCTTCGCC
>DATLFF010000213.1:0-2793 GCA_035524915.1 Gemmatimonadota bacterium
ACGCCGACGAGGCGGAGCCGGCACGCTGGGGACTACCCGAGGCGGAGACGGTCCGGATCACGGCGTCGGACGGCGTCGCCCTCCATGGCTGGTGGCTCCGATCTCCCTCGGAGGAGTCCTGCGGCGTGGCGATCTACCTCCACGGCAACGCGGGATCGATCGCCGGGCGCGGGGGGATCGGCCGGGCGATCGCCGAGGCCGGGCTCGATGTCCTCCTGCTCGACTACCGCGGCTACGGGGCCAGCTCGGGTGCCCCTTCCGAGGCGGGCCTCTACCGGGACGCCGACGCCGCCTGGCTCCACGTCCGCGACGTGCGCGGGTTCGCCCCCGATCGGATCCTCGTCTTCGGCGAGTCGCTTGGGGGCGCGGTGGCGATCCACCTCGCGACGCGGCGCCCGGTCGGCGCGCTGGTCCTCGTCGCGCCTCTCCCCGGAACCGTGCCGGTCGCGCGCGCGCACTATCCCTGGCTCCCCGGGATCGTGCTCGAATGGGACGAGGAGCGGTTCGACGCCCTGAGACGGATCCGCCGGATCGACGCCCCGCTGCTCGTCGCTCATGGAACCGCCGACCGGGTCATACCGCAGCGGCTGGGGCGCGGCCTGTTCGAGGCGGCCCCCGAGCCCCGGAGCTGGTACCCGGCGGAGGGCTTCGGCCACAACGACCTCTATCAGGACCCCGGGTTCTGGCGGACCTACGAGGCATTCGCCCGGGAGGCGCTGGCGTGCTGAGCGTCCGAGCTGCAAACCGCACCGAAAGGATGGCGCGATGATCGGGATGAGAGCCTGCATCGACGTAGAGGACGTTCCGGCGGCGATCGCCTTCTACACGGAGGGACTCGGCCTCGAGGTCGGGCGGCGGTTCGCGGACGACTGGGTCGAGCTCGTCGGCCCGCCGATCCCGGTGGACCTGCTCGGCCGCGCCGCAGGGACCGCCGCCAACCTGGCCCAGGAGGCGCCGCGGCGCGACTACCGGCGCCACTGGACCCCTGTCCACCTCGACTTCGAGGTGTCCGATCTCGACGCCGCGGTCGAGCGGGCGCGCGCGGCCGGAGCCACCGTCGAGGGGGGCCTCGGGTCGTACGCCTGGGGCCGGATCGCGCGGCTGGCCGACCCGTTCGGACACGGGTTCTGCCTGCTCGAGTTCCGCGGCCGCGGCTACGACGAGATCGGGGGTCCCGGCAACGACTGACGGTGCGGGGCCCGCTAGGCTAGGCGCCGCCCACGCACTGACCTTGTCGACGTCGGCCTGCGATAGAGGAGGGTGAGCGAGATCCCGCAGCCGTCATGGGCGCAGTTCCAGCCCATCCGCAGCCCGCTCGCCGTCTTGCCCGGGGCCTTCGCGACCCAGACCACGTTTCCGTAGCTCGGCGGCTCACTCGCCAGGTCGCACTTCAGCGGCGTGAGGGCCACGCCGTCGGCGGGCAGGGCCGTGGCGAGCGGGTTCGTGAGCCAGGAGTCGAGCTCGGAGAAGACGATCTCGACGCGCTGGATGCCGACGTCGTTTCCGTGGACCGAGACGGTCGCCTCGCGCATCAGGGTGTCGATCGAAACCTGGGCCGAACCCGTGCGGGTGAGTGTCAGACCCTCGCTCTGGAGATAGGGGGCCGAGGGCGCTGATTGCGCGGACTGCCACTGGACGGAAGGCTATCCCCGCTCGTCCAGGTCAGGCCGCGGGTCGCGACGCCACTGTCGGCCAGGAAGGCGGTGACGAGCGCCCCGACTTCGACGGACTCCTGGGCCCGGGCGGTGGAAAGGGGAGAGCCAGGGTCGCGAGGACCGCCAGCCGGGACCACGAGCGGGCAGCGCGCAAGTCGGACTCCTTTCGTTGCGGGTGAAGAGGCGTCGCCGATCGGGCCGGCGTCAGAACGGGGGCATGAAGAGGGCCTGGCCGAGGTCCCCGGCCATCCCCGCTTCGATCCCCTCCTTCAGGAGCTCGAGCTCGCCGCCGTCCAGCCACATCCCCTTGCACGTGGGACAGCGGTCGACGACGACGTTCAGGATCACCTCCTTCGTCATGGCGACCCCGTCGAGGGGACAGAGCCGGCGATCCTCCAGGTCCGCCTTGAGCCGGGCCTGGAGGAGTCCCTGGCAGTCCTCGCAGGTCGGCAGGCCCTCGTAGGTGCTGCGCGTGCGCCGGTTTCCGCACCGGACGCACTTCTCTCCCCAAACCCCCATCGGTCGCCTCCGGGCTCTGAGTCGTCTCCACGATTGTCGCCCGGGTGAAGCTGGCGGCCGGGCGGCGTGTTGGCCAGGGGCCGGTTGCGGGCCGGACCCGGCCGGCCTAATCTGGCCTCACCCGAATTGCGGTCAGCGGGTCTACGACGGTCCGACTCTCGACACCTCAAGGAGGTGGCGCATGGTTCCGGTGATGTCGCTGTGGATCCCGATCCTCGTCTCTGCGGTCCTCGTCTTTCTCGCCAGCTGGATCCTCCACATGCTCCTTCCCTATCACCGCTCGGACTTCCACAAGGTGCCCCAGGAAGACGAGTTCATGGAGGCGGTGCGCAAGCTCGGCATCCCGCCCGGCAACTACATGACCCCTCACTCCGACAGCCCCGCGGCGATGAAGGACCCCGCCTTCAAGGAGAAGATGGAGCGCGGACCCGTGACCACCCTGACCGTCATGCGCGATCCCTCGATGGGAAGGAGCCTGCTCCAGTGGTTCGTCTACTGCGTCGTGGTGAGTGTCTTCGCGGCGTACGTGGCGGGTCGCGCGGTGGGCCCCGGCGCGGAGTACCTGGAGGTCTTCCGCTTCGCCGGCACCACGGCGTTCGCCGGCTACGCGCTCGCCCGG
>DATLFF010000214.1:0-3157 GCA_035524915.1 Gemmatimonadota bacterium
CAGCATCATCGGCCTGATCCAGGACGAGCTCTTCGACGACCTGGACGCGCCGGTGGCGCGGGTGAGCCAGGCGGACGTGCCGATGCCGTACGCGAAGCGCCTGGAGAAGCTGGCCAAGCCGTCGAAGGAGCGGGTGGTCGAGGCGTGTAACCGGGTGCTGTACCGGGGTTCGACTTCGACTTCGACTTCGAGGGGGGCCTGACGCATGGCGACAAAGGTCCACATGGAAGCGCTGTCACCGACCATGGAGGAGGGGCAGCTCGTCCGCTGGCTGAAGAACGAGGGGGACGAGGTCGCCGACGGCGACGTGCTGGCGGAGATCGAGACCGACAAGGCCACCATGGAGCTGGTGGCCCGCGGCTCGGGCGTGCTGCGGAAGCGGCTGATCGGCGAGGGTGACACCGCCCCGGTGGGGTCGGTGATCGGCGTGATCGCCGCGGAGGACGAGGACATCAGCGGCCTCGTGGAGGACACCGCCCAGTCGGAGACGGCCGCCCGGCCCGCTGCCGAGGAGAAGGAAGGCAAGGAGGCCGCCGAGGCCACCGTCGAAGGGGACGGCGACGAGGCGGAGGCGGGCGCAGCGGTGGCGGCGGCGGAGAAGACGGAGGAGCCGCGAGCGGCTGCGGGGGTGGATGCGGCCGCGGGGACGGCGCGTCGTCCGGCCACGCCGGAGCCGTCCGCCCCCGCGGGTGGTCGCGCGGAAGGCGGGAACGGCGCGGCGGGGGAGGGGCGGATCAAGGCGTCGCCGCTGGCGCGTCGTCTGGCGGACGAGGCGGGGCTGGAGCTCCGGCAGGTGGAGGGGACGGGGCCGGGCGGGCGGATCACGAAGCGGGACATCGAGGCGGCGTTGGAGCGGGGGGTAACACCTTCGGGCAGGGGTCCCGCACCCGCACCCGGGGTAGACGGGCCGCGCTTTGCGCAGCCCGTCTACGAGGGGCCGGAGACGGAGGAGGTCCCGGTCACGCAGATGCGGAAGACCATCGCGAAGCGGCTGGTCACGAGCATCGGGCCGGTGCCGACGTTCTACCTGACCGTGGACGTCGACATGACGCGCATGCTGGACGCCCGCGAACGCATGAACGCGGCGCTGGACGAGCAGGGGCTGAAGATCAGCCTCAACGACCTCCTCATCAAGGCCACCGCCCTCGCCCTCAAGCGCCACCCCGAGGTCAACGCCGCCTGGCACGACGACCATGTCAAGCGCCACCACCGCGTCCACATCGGCGTGGCGGTGGCGGTCGAGGAGGGGCTCATCACGCCCGTGGTCCGGGACGCCGACCTCAAGGGCGCCGCCCACATCGGCACCGAGGTCCGGGAGCTGGCCGGGCGCGCCCGGGAGCGGAAGCTGAAGCCCGAGGAGTACACCGGCGCCACGTTCAGCATCTCGAACCTCGGCATGTTCGGCATCGAGGAGTTCACCGCCATCATCAACCCGCCCGAGGCGGCCATCCTGGCCGTGGGCGCGGTGGAGGAGCGGGTGGTGGTGGAGGACGGCGAGGGGGTGATCGCGCCGCGCATGAAGATGACCATGAGCTGCGACCACCGGGTGATCGACGGCGCCATGGGGGCGCGGTTCCTCCAGACGCTGCGGGGGTTCCTGGAGGAGCCGGGCATGGTGCTGGTGTAGGGGTCTCATCCCGCCATTGAGTCCGGCGGCCGGGCGAGGCTATGGTGTGGCAGGAGGATCATCATGGCCGCCAGCGAAAGTAGGGCCCGCGAGCGGATGACGCTGGAAGAGTTCCGCGCCCTGAACGAATCGGACGAGTATCTCCTCGAGCTGGACGACGGCGTGCTTATCCGCGAGCCCCGTCCGAAACGCCCCCACGGTACGGCCGTGATCCTCCTCGGCCGTCACCTCGCCGAGTACGCCCTCGAGCACGGCGGGATCGTCACCACCGAGACCGGGATCGTCCTCCAGGAGGATCCGCCACGCGTCTACGGGCCGGATCTCTCCTGCTACCGCGAGGATCCCGTCGCGTACGGCGATCGCAGCGGCTGGATCACCCGGGCCCCGGACCTGGTCGTCGAGGTCATCTCGCCATCCAACCGCGCCGCGGACCTGAAGCGGAAGATCGGGAGATACTTCGAGGCGGGGACCGCCGAGGTGTGGATCGTCTATCCCGAGAGCCGGAGCCTGGAGGTGCACCGCCCGGACGGCCGGATCCGCGCGCTGACGGGCGAGGAAGCCGTGACGAGCGAGATCCTGCCGGGATTCCGGCTGGCCGTCTCCGAGATCTTCCGCTTCTGACGGCCCACGAGCGCTACCACACCCAGGCGGTGGCGTCGAGGCATACCGGGAGTACCTGGAGTTCCCGTGGTCCGGCCGCGCGCTGTCCCTGGTCATGCCGGACGGCGATGCGCTGTTCCTCGCCTACACCCACGAACGCCTCGCGGCGCTGTACGAGGCCCGCGGCGAGACCCCCCGGGCCGTCCACCACTACCGCGCCCTGATCGAGCTGTGGAAGGATGCCGATCCCGCGCTCCACCCGCGGGTCGCGGCGGCGATGCGGGCGCTGGCGCGGGTGGCGGCGGAAGCCGACGCCTGAGCCTGACGCCGTCACCACAGACCGGAACATTAGGCCGGGCCATCTTCATCTTGGCCCGTCCCGTGCCACCGGCGACGGCGCCAGCACGATCACCGGGATCGAGGCGCGGAGCCACCCCTCCCGGTGTCCGGCGCGGATCAGCGCGCCGGTGTCCAGCCCCTCGCCGTTCAGGATGAACAGGTCGGGGTCGACGGGCGGACGGCCGGGCGCGCCCGGGTCTCCAGGCTCCCAGCCTCGCCGGGCCGCCTTCGCGGGCACTCGCCGCGGTGCCCTGGCAGTGCACGACCGGGGGACAGGAGACAGAAACCCGCGGTCTCCTCCCGCGAACACGCCGCGCCGCCGGCGTAGAGTGCCCGCCGCCGTGAACGCCCGGCGACGCCTGTCCCCCGTCCACCGGGGTCCTTATGTTCGACCCTCGGAAAAGGGAACGGACAACGCGCGAGGTGGGCGTGGCGGACAGGTACGATGTGGTGGTGATCGGCGGTGGCCCGGGCGGCTACGTGGCGGCGATCCGGGCGGCGCAGCTGGGGATGAAGGTGGCGGTCGTCGAGGCGCAGAAGCTGGGCGGGGTGTGCAACAACTGGGGGTGCATCCCGACGAAGGCGCTGCTG
>DATLFF010000215.1:0-8173 GCA_035524915.1 Gemmatimonadota bacterium
AAGTAGCGCTCGACCATCTGGTCCAGGATCTCGTACAGCAGGTGCGACGCCCCACGGCACAGGCCCTGGCTCTCCGGCAGCGCGTGCTTGGCCTGGATCGCTGCGACGCTCTGGAGCGGCCGGCGGTGATACGTGACCAGGTAGTCGGGCCCGAGGAAGGCCCCGAGCTTCAGCGTCTGGAACGCCTCCACCGGCGGGTTTAAGTCGATCCCGCGGAAGATCAGGAACAGGTAGGGTCCGAAGTCCTCGATCTTGGGCTGGTGTTCCGGAGTGACGCAGTCCTCGATCGCCAGCGGGTGGAACTGGAACGGATCGGTGAGGATCTCTAGCTCCTCGTCGGTGGGGGCCTCGAGGTCGATCCAGAGGATCTCGCCGGGCCCCGGCGGCCACGCCGCGGGATCGAAGGCGTCCGTCGTCACGGTGGGGCCGTTGGGGACGAAGCGGGTGACCTTGAGCATGTGGGGCCCCGGGCCGGGGATCAGGACATGCAGTCCACGCAGCGGAACGCCGTCGGCAGCTCCTCCATGCGGGCGACCGGGATCGGCTTCCCGCAGACCTGGCAGACGCCGTAGTCCCGCGAATCGATCATCTGGAGCGAGGCCTGGATGCGGCGGAGCTCGTCGGTCTCCCGCTCCTCCAGCCGGATCAGGATGTCGCGGTCCTTCTCCTCCTGGGCCCACTCCTCGAGCTCGCGCGGCGTCTCGTCGAGGCCGGTCAACTCCTCGCGGAGCTCGTCGAGGCGGCGGGCGATCCTCTCGCGCTCCTCGAGCAGCCGCTTGCGGAACCGCTCGTAGAACTCGGGGCCCCGCTTGCCGCGGGTCGGTGCGGGCCGGGACGCCTTCTTCGCGCTCTTCTTCGCGACCTTGCGGCTGGACTTCTGCGCCGGCCCGCCGGGAGAGCGCCTGCCGCCCACCTTCTTCTTGGCGACGGATTTCCGGGCGGCCCTGGCGGGGCCCTTCTTCGCGGTCTTCCGCATGGCCCTTGCGGGCTTCTTCTTCGCGGCCTTCGAGGACGGCTTCCTGGCGGGCTTCTTCTTCGCGGCCTTCGAGGACGCCTTCCTGGCGGGCTTTTTCCTCGCGGCCTTCGAGGACGCCTTCCTGGCGGGCTTCTTCTTCGCGGCCTTCCTGGACGGCTTCCTGGCGGGCTTCTTCTTCGCGGTCTTCCGGGAGGCCCCGGCGGGCTTCTTCCTGGCGGCCTTCGAGGACGGCTTCCGGGCGGTGGGCTTCTTGCGCGGGGCGGACTTCTTCGACGACGCCCGGGCGGCTTTCTTCTTCGCCGCCTTGCCGGAGGTCTTCGCGGCCTTCTTGCCGGGTTTCTTCTTCTCCGCCATGGCCACCACGCTCTCGAGGGGTGAAAAAAACGGTCGCCAAACGTATGCCCGCGCCGGGCCCCCCGCAAGACGCGGGGCCGGAGGTCAGCGGCCGGGCAGCCGGTCCAGCCAGCCCCGCCAGCCGCCGGGCCCCTCGACCTCGGGCGGCCGGATTACGTCCTGCAGGTCGGCCCCCACCAGGACGGTCAGATCCAGGTAGAGGCTGGAGTCCGGCTCCACCCGGATCGGAACTCCCTGGAGCGCGGCGGCCACCTCGCGCGCCTTGAGGGGGTCGCCGATCCGGTCGACCACCAGGGTGCGAGGGTGGTCGAAGCGGTCCGAGTTCCCGAAATCGACCACGTCGAACCCCTGGCGGCGCAGGAACTCGGTCATCCGTCCCGCCGCGCCAGGGACGCCGGAGCCGTTCCGGACCTCGATCCGGATCCGGGCGCGGGCCTCCGGCGGCATCGGGGCGGGCGCTCCCGGCACCGGCTCTCTACCCCCGGCGGGGCCGCCGACGTGCCGCAGGAGAGTCGATGTGGCGAAGGCGCCGACGGCGGCGCCGACGACCACGATCGCCGCCACTTCCAGGCAGCCGCGAACGCGCTGCCGGTTCACTCCCCCTCTTCGGATCCGGCGTTCGCGACCCAGGCGTTCCAGGCCTCCAGGCTGTCCGGGTGCACCGGGCTCCGCCGCTCCAGCAGGTAGGCGATCCGGAGCGCCAGGATGTCCCGCGCGGCCGCCGCCAGCCCGGCGGCGCCCGCTCCGGCCCGGGCGAGGAGGCCGTCCGCCCCGACCCGCGCGGCGTGGGCCCGCCCCGGCTCGGCGAAGTCGGATACGTACAGGATCCGGCCCACCGGCCCCCAGTCGGGCCAGCCGGTCGGGTGGTGGCGGACGGCGGAGAGGACCTCGGGGTCGGTCTCGCCGCGGGCGGCGGCCCAGACGGCGGCGGCCTGGGCGTGGAGGAGCCCGGGGCCGTGGGCCGCGGCCCACGGGTCGGGGGTCTCGCCGGCCGACTCGATCGCGTCTCGCCACGCGGCGAGGCCATCCGGCTTCAGGGCGTCGTGCCACCACGCGGCCCGCTCGGCGGCCGCGCGCACGTCCGCCGGCCAGCCGCCGGCCTCCGCGATCCTCCGCGCGGTCTCGACCACCGACTCGGCGTGAGCCCGCCGATCGCCGGTCAGACGGGCTCGGACGGCGGCCGCGACCTCCGCCACGGTGGGAGGGGTGTCAGTCGGCTCCCTGCCGGACATACGCCTTCACGATGGAGCCGTTGGGGACGGTCGTCCGGACGATGTAGTTCCAGCCCTCGAGCTCCACGCCGCGCCCCACGTGCGAGTCGACGATCCGGGTGAACGGACCGACCACCGAGGCCGCCCCCACCGTCGAGGTACCTTCGATCAGGACGCCCGGATAGAGCACGGTGTCGGGACCGATCGCCGCCTCGGCGTCGACCAGCGTAGTCTCGGGGGCGAGGAACGTGACTCCCTCCTCCATCAGCCGGCGGCGGATCCGGTCGCGCAGCACGCGCTCGGCCCCGGCCAGCTGGGCCCGGTCGTTCACGCCCGTCATCTCGACCGGATCCTCGAGCCGAATGGAGAGACCGGGCGTGCCGGCGGCGGCGAGCATCCCCATCACGTCGGTCAGGTACTGCTCCCCCTGGGCGTTGGCGGGGTCCAGCCGGTCCAGGAGCGGACGCACGGTGGGCCAGTGGAAGCAGTAGACGCCGGTGTTGACCAGGCGGATCGAGCGGACGTACTCGTCGGCGTCGCGTTCCTCCACGATCCGCTCCACGCACCCGGCCTGATCGGTGGCCACGCGGCCGTAGCCGGCGGGGTCGTCGAGCTCGGCCGTCAGGAGGGTGGCCGGGACCCCGTGTCGGCGATGCACCTCCACCACCTCGCGGAGCGTCCCCGCAGTCAGGAGCGGCGTGTCGCCGCAGCAGACGACCACGTCCCCGTCGAACCCCTCGAGCGCGTCCGCCCCGCAGCGGAGCGCGTGGCCCGTGCCCCGCTGCTCCTCCTGGAGCGCGAAGTCGATCCGCGGCACGGCCTGAAGGGCGGCCCTCACCCGGTCGGCCTGGTAGCCGACCACGCACACCAGCCGATCGGCGCCCACGCCGCGCACCGCCTCGATCACGTGCCGGATCATCTGCCGTCCGGCCAGAGGATGGAGCACCTTCACGATCTCCGACTTCATCCGGGTCCCCTGGCCGGCGGCCAGGATGACGGCGGCGAGCGGGCGCTCGCTCACGCCGGGTCCAGCACGGCGTTGTCGATCAGCCGGACCGCTCCGACTCGCGCCGCCACGGCGGCCACGCTCGGCCGGTCCACGCGCTCCACCGGCTCGAACCCGTCGAGACTGACGACTGCCGCGTACTCGGCCTCGATCCCGGTCGCCGATTCGAGCGCCTCGCGCATGGCGGCCTCGATCGCGGCCGCTCGCCTCTCGCCGGCGGCGAACGCCGCCTCGGCCGCGGCCACCGCGCGCGGGATCGCGAGCGCCCGCACCCGCTCCACCGGCGAGAGCCGCGCGTTCCGGCTGGACGCCGCCAGGCCGTCCGGCTCGCGCACCGTCGGCGCCACCTCGAGCCGGACCGGGAAGTCCAGGTCCGCGACCAGCCGCCGGACGGCCGCCGCCTGCTGGGCGTCCTTCTGCCCGAACACGGCCACGTCCGGCTGGACCACGTTCAGGAGCTTGGTCACCACGGTGAGGACGCCGTCGAAGTGGCCCGGTCGGGCGGCCCCTTCGAGGCCGTCGACGATCCCCCGCATGGTGACCCGCGTCGACAGCGGCGTGCGATACATCTCCTCGAGCGCCGGGACGAACGCGAGGTCGGCGCCGCGATCCTCCGCCAGTGAGAGATCCCGCGCCTCGTCCCGCGGATACCCGGAGAGATCCGTCTCCGACTCGAACTGGGTAGGATTCACGAAGATCGAGATTGCCACGTGATCGGTCAGCTCCCGGGCCCGGTCCACCAGCGAGAGGTGCCCCTCGTGGAGCGCGCCCATGGTGGGCACGAAGCCGATGGAGCGGCCCGCCGCCCGGATCGGCGCGAGAGCGGCCCGGCACCCGGCGATCGTGCGCACTACATTCAGAGTCAAGGGTAGGACTCGGCTTCGCCCGGGAACTCGCCGGACCGGACGTCGGAGACGAAACGCTCGAGCGCGTCGGCCATGGCCGTCCCGAGCTCGGCGTAGCGGCGCACGAACTTCGGCTGGAAATCGGGCGTGATCCCCAGCAGGTCGGGGGTGACGAGCACCTGTCCGTCGGTCCCGGAACCGGCGCCGATCCCGATGGTGGGAACGGAGATGCGGGCGGTCACCTCGACCGCCAGATCACGCGGGATCTTCTCCAGCACCACGGCGAAGCAGCCGGCCTCGGAGAGGACTTCGGCGTCGGAGAGCAGCCGCTCGGCGGCCGCCGGGTCCGCCCCCTGCAGGCCGTAGCCGCCGAAGGCGTGGACCGACTGGGGGGTGAGGCCGAGGTGACCCATGACGGGGATCCCCGCCTCCACCAGGCGCGCCACCGTGGACGCCACCCGCTCGCCGCCCTCCAGCTTGACCGCCTGGGCGTTCGTCTCCTGGAGCACGCGGCCGGCGTTCCTGAGCGTCTCCTCGGGCGAGACCTGGAAGGTGAGGAACGGCAGGTCCACCACGAGGAGCGCGTCGGGCGCGCCCCGTCGGACCGCGCGGGCGTGGTAGATCATGTCGTCGAGCGTCACGGGCAGCGTGGTCGGATGGCCGGCGAAGACCTGGCCGAGGGAGTCTCCCACCAGCAGGCCGTCGACGCCGGCCGCCGCCACGTAGCGGGCGAGGGTCCAATCGTAGGCCGTGAGGAAAACGATCTTCCGGCCCTCCGCCTTCATCTTTGCCAGCGTGCGGATGGAGGCGCTCACCGGGCCACCGCGGGGATCCACGCCTCGGGCGCCCCGGCCTGCCGGCAGAGCTCCAGCAGGAAGGCCCGCTCCGCGAGGCGCGGGTGCGGTACCGTCAGCCCCGGCTCGTCCACCTCGCGGCCGCCGTAGAGAAGGAGATCGATGTCGATCGTGCGCGGGCCCTTCGGCGGGGCCGCGGAGCGGTCCCGGCCGAGCTCCCGCTCGATCTCGAGGCCGGCCTCCAGCAGCGCCCGCGGCGAGAGCTCCGTGTCCACGCCGAGCACCTGGTTCAGGAAGTCCGGCTGGCCGGTCACGTCCACCGGAAGGGTCTCGACCGTGGCCGAGCAGGACGCGAGCCGGATCCCCTCGCGGGTCGCCAGCGCCGTCCGCGCCCGACCGAGGAGCGCGGCGCGCTCGCCCATGTTCGACCCGAGCGCGAGGTAGGCCCGAGCGGTCACGGCCGCACCACCTCCACCTCGACCGTCCGGGCCGGACCCGGCAGCGCCGCGGAGGGTTTCCGCACCCGCACCCGCACGCCGTCCACGCCGTCCAGCGCCAGGACTCGTCCGGCGATCCGCTCGCACAGCGTCTCCACCAGGCGCGGCGCCCGCTCCGGATCCGTTCCCACCTCGCCCGCCACCGCTTCGTACACGGCCCGGTAGTCGACCCCCTCCGCCAGCGAGTCGGCCCGGGCGGCCGGCCGAGCGTCGGTCGCGATCTCCACGTCCACCTCGATCGGCTGGGGGATCTCCCGCTCGTGCGGCAGATCCCCCAGGATGGCGTGGAAGCCGAGCCCCAGGAGGCGGATCGAGTCGGCCACGGCCGTCAGGGCAGGACGAGCACGCGGATGGTGCGCTCGCCGCCGGCCGCGATCAGTCGGACCACGTAGACGCCGGGAGGGACGGAGCTCCCGGATTCGTCGCGGCCGTCCCAGGCGGCGGCCTGCTCGCCCGGCGCCAGATCGCGGGCCAGGGTCCGCACCCGCCGTCCGAGCGCGTCGTAGACCGCCAGCTCCGACGCCCCGTCGGCCCCGTCCGGGATCCCGAAGACGATCGTCGTCGCCCCGCCGATCCGGAACGGGTTCGGGAAGTTCTGATCGAGCGCCAGCTCGCCGGGGGGCTCCGGCGGCGGCGGGACCGCGGTCCCGAGCACCCGCTCGAAGTAGGCGGTCCGGGCGGCGTCGGCGTTCGCCTGGAGCGCCGCGCGCGTGGCGCCGCCGACGAGCGCGACCGCCACTGTGTCGGTCGCCCCGGGGCCGATGGTTACGGGTCCGACTCCGATCACCTGGTAGAGGTCCTGGGGCTGGGTGACCGACGTGCGCGTCTGCCCGCTCGTCAGGGCGTCCCACTTCTCGGCGTCGGAGAACTCGCCCCCGAAGGGGTCCAGGGCGCGAGCGGGTGCCAGCGCCGGATTCCCCTTGGTGCTCGCGGCCACCTCGTCGCGAGTCAGGACGTGGTACGTGATCTGGCCCCCGGAGACGGCGTCCAGCCACATCACGCCGAGCGCGGGCTGGCCCGCCACCGCACCCTCGACGAACCCCAGGCGGCGAGCCGGGTCCCAGCCCGCCGTCTCGGAGGGGAGCCCCGACGCCCCCGGCAGGTCCCAGTCCGCGAAGAGCCCGAAGCGGAGCCCGCCGATCGCCTGGGAGGTGCGGTTCGTGATCACGTACTGGACCAGCACGAAGTCGTCCGCTTCGGGGTCGGCGAAGGCGAACGACTCCTGCCGGACTTCGAGGCCGAGCGGCGCGAACGCCTTGCGGTCGTCGTAGGCGGTCGAGATCCGCTGTCCGCCGGCCGCCGCGTCCACCCGGATCGGGAACCCGAACAGCGGGATCCAGTCGCTCGCGCCCTGGGTGTCCTCGCCGTAGGGGACGTCGTCGGAGAGCCGGGCGGGGCCCGTGCCGGCCAGGAAGCCGGCGTGGAAGAGCCAGTTGGGGCTGGTCGGCGGGTAGCGGAAGCCCGTCCCCTCGAGCACGAAGCCGCGGCCGTGGAGCCCGGTATAGTAGCCGAGCCCGCCGAAGTTCGTGACCGAGAGCCGGACCTGGCCGACGTCGTGCGTGGCGAAGCCGCCCTCGATGGGCTCGCCCGCCTTGACCACCAGGCGGAACGGCCCGACCGCCGCCCCATCGACCGCGAGGACGAGGACGATCGGGGTGCCGGGCGGCACCTGGGATCCCACGTCGACGCCGAAGGTCTCCCCGCCGGCGGGGCCGAAGAAGGCGCCGGTCGCGGCCGACGCTAGCGGCACCGAGGAGCGGCTCACCGTCACGCCGGGAGTGGGGCTCGAGAGCCGGCCGGTCGAGGCCGGCAGCGCCGGGCCGTGGTTCGTGAGGACGGGGACGAGCGAGTGGGAGCCGCCGGGGCGGAGGATCAGCGCGTCCTCGATCCCCGCCGGCACGAGCTTCCCCGCGGGGACGCCGGCCGGCCGGTAGCCGACGAGCCGCGCCAGCGGCTGGGTCGGCCGCTGGACTGCCGCGACGGCGGCCGCCGCGTCCACCAGGCCGCGGCCGGTCTGGTTGTCGTCGCCTGCGGCGCCGAGGTCGGTGGCCGTGTCCAGGAGGATCGTCTTGGCCATTTCGGGGGTGATCGTCGGGTTCTTCGACCGCATGAGGGCGAGGACGCCGCCGACCATGGGGGTGGAGAAGGAGGTTCCGGTCACGGTCGTGTACTGGTTGAAGCGGCTCCGGGTGCGCACGTTCGATCCGGGCGCCGCGACGTCCGGCTTGACCGCGTTCGGTCCCCCGCAGGCGGACGGTCCCCGCCCGCTGCTGGCTACCGCTTGGCCGGATGCGTCCACCGCGCCCACGGCGAAGGCGTCCACCGGCGTCCGCGCCCGGTTGGCCGGCGAGGTGACGCCGTCCTCGCCCTCGTTGCCCGCCGACCAGATCACGATCGCGCCCGCCGCCTCCAGGGCGTCGATGGCGGCGTTGAAGATCGTGTCGCAGCGGATCCGGCCGGTGTTCGGATCCAGGTCCGGCAGCCCGTACG